>JAEZMC010000180.1 GCA_023435805.1 Bacillota bacterium
GTGTGATACGAATCATACCATCCTGTGTATCAAGGCTGAGGCAGGTCTGTTTCTGCACCTGCACATTTGTGATATCTTTCTCCGACGTGCTAAGGCCAATGGCGGGTCTTTCATAAAAGAATGCCCGGTTTCCGTTTACAGAGAGCGTACAGCCGGACAACGGCACAGCGTAAAAAATAATCCACAGCAAAATTGTAAAGCTTTTCGCCTTTTCTAATACTAGCTCCCAAATATCAGCAGCTTTCATGTCCACCCCGATTTCAAGCGCCCCCACCTTATTATGCCGCTAATGCCGGGAAACAAAACCGTTATCGCAATGTTTGTTATTTTTCTTCCTGCGGCTGTATTTATATACGCTTACTCCCCAAGCACCTTACGCGCTTTGTAGTCAGGCAGGTTGAAGGATTGCCAGGGGCCTGGCTCTGCCAGACGTTCCTTTCTGTTTTCCAACTGCTCTCTTGCAGCTACTGCAACCTCCGGGTTCGGATCCTCCGCCAGCATTTTGAGATCGTTAATAATATC
The DNA here is from genome assembly GCA_023435805.1 of Bacillota bacterium. Classification (GTDB taxonomy): domain Bacteria; phylum Bacillota; class Clostridia; order Acetivibrionales; family DTU013; genus JAEZMC01. The sequence continues at coordinate 523 of JAEZMC010000180.1, forward strand.
GTTGGACAGGGTTCTGAAGTAATTCATATCAATGACCTTCGTATGTTGATATCGCTCAATATTCTTGCGGGCTATCAACGTATCCACATTGATATAGTTCACTATTACAAAAGCGATGACCGCAGTGACAATGTAGGGCTTCAACAACGGCAGACGTTCCACCCATACTCTAGCCAGCGTTATGACAAACAGCACCAGGAGAAATACCATAAATGCATGGGTCATGACGCGCAGAAACGTATAGCCATAGGCTTCTTCATACAGGGACATTCTGTAGTGTGCCGATACCAGCATGACAAAGGTGCAGCAGATCATGACGGTGTTCAGAATTCTGAAGGCCATACTCATCGTTTTTCCGCTTTTTTTGGTATAGGTCAACGTAAACGCCAGAAGCCCTATATTCAACAGTGTTACGAGAATCAGCTCGAAGAACCCGTTCCGTGCATATTCCGAATAAGTAAAGCCATCCGGCAGGCCGGATCCTCCGAACAGATATGCAAACTGTATCACGACAAATATGATATATAAAATGTCCACTGCAGCCATAACGGTTATCACCGTAATTATATCCCAGCAGCCGTCCTTTGGAGGCCTCAGTGCGGCTGCGCCTTTCACTGAGCTTTCAGCCGGCCTGTCTCCATGGGCAAGGCTCCACAGATAGCTGAAGGTGATAAAGAATATGATCAGCGTAACAAAGGCTTTACCGATCAGGTCCCCAATGTCAAGACCCTCAAAAATATTCGGCAGCTTGCCGACCATATTTCCGAAAACCATGTCCGCCGATGTCAACAGCACCAGCAGCACCAGCACCAGCGGAACCGAAAATACAAGTCCGATCCCCACCCTGGCTGCCACGGATTTGCCCTTTTTCTCTGGAGCCTTCTGTCGTACCAGCGCTTTAATGATTCCAAAGGGCTTTGAAACATGTGCCATGCACCTGTAGAACACGCCAAGGATTAAATCCAGGATGATGCCCAGGCTGTGCCACTGAAAGCTGTTGACGCCGGTGATCAGTATGGTCTGAAGCAATATCAGCGTCGGCAGCACAAGGATGTTGAGCAGCAGCAGTGCCTGATTGCCGAATAGCAGGCAGGTCAGTGAAAGCATCAGTATTGGTATGCACAGGAACCAGCCAAACCTGGCCTCCTTTTTCAGTACTGGCTTTGTGTATGCCAGCAACAGCGCGTAAAAGGCAAGTATGAAGATCGGCACAGATATGCCCGGCATCTTCCCGTAAAAAAGGTATACAAAGAGGATACCAAACAGCAGTGCACCTGCGGGCAGCAATTTATCAGCCTTCACAAGCTGCTTCACATAATCGCTGCCGCCCGGAGGGGCAAACTTCACATCCGGTTTTTCTTCCGTTTTTTCACCCGGTTTTTCTTCCATCTTTAATTCTTCCGGTTTTAGAGCTTCACTCATTATTTATCACCTCTTATAACATGCTGAGATATGCTGGGATAGAAATCGCCGTCCTATCCATGATGATCCTTCAAGGCTTCTGTACCACCTGTGTCAACGTCATCCTGGCCGGCCGCTCCGTCCGGTACGTATTCCAGTATATCGCCCGGCTGGCATTCCAAAGCGTTGCACAAGGCTTCAAGCGTAGAAAAACGCACGGCTTTTGCCTTATTGTTTTTCAATATGGACAGGTTTGCCAGCGTAATGTCCACTTTAGTTGCCAGCTCTGTCAAGCTGATTTTGCGCTTTGCCATCATAATGTCCAAATTAATCTGTATAGCCATAAAGCCCTCCTGCAAGACTCATATTGTTAGATCGTTTTCTTCCTTCACCATGACTGCCTGCCTGAAAACCTCCGACAGAATCAGCAGGAAAAAACCTCCAATGATAAAAACCATAAAGAGAATGATGGTGAGGAAGGAATTAAAGGCCAGTATTTTCACTCCATACAGAAAGGCAATGGCAAAGCAGCATATGGACATGGTTTTAAAGCTTTTTACATTATCCATGCGAAAGGGGTCCATTCTATTCAATGTTTTGAAAACCTTGCGCATTTCGTGGACAATTAACAATGCAAAGAGCCCCGAGAGATATAAAAATGGGAACAGAAACCAATACCTTTCACTTATGTACCCGCGTAAATAATCCATATACCAGTTGAGTAGAAAGGGAAGGCACAGAATGATGGCAATACCGCCGAGGAATATAAGATCCAGAAACCGTTTCACAATGCCCGAGAGACTTTTTTCACCGAGAATTCTCATATGTATACCGCCCTTCATTATTCTAGAGACAGTATACACCAAATCTTATTTATTATCAATATAATTTTATTGAAATTCGATATATTTATATCGATTATTAATAAATATCAATGTCGCTCCTATTCAGGTCCAGGTTGAAAGACACAATTGAACGACGAGACGCCACTTTGTAAGGCGAGATGCAAGTTTGTAAATTGACAACTGAATATTTGTAAACGAGACGCATGTTTTGTATCCGAGAAGCTAGATTTGAAAACGAGAAGCCAGTTTTGTAACCC
>JAEZMC010000203.1 GCA_023435805.1 Bacillota bacterium
GCAGGGCGTTGTTAAAATACCCGTGCAGCATCACCACGCCCACACGGCCTCCTGCATGGCGGAAAACGGCCTGTCCGGCGAGGTGATCGGTGTGGCCATGGATGGAACAGGCTACGGGGAGGACGGCTGCATTTGGGGCGGTGAATTCTTTACCGGTTCCTATGCCAGATTTGAAAGAGCAGCCCACCTGGAATATTTCAGGCTTCCCGGCAGTGAGGCAGCGGTCAGGGAGCCGTGGAGATCGGCTGCATCATGCCTGCACCAATGCGGCTTTGACATAGGCAGAATACTAAAGGATATTTCCGCAGACCGTCTTGAGCTTGCTGAAGCCATGCTGGAAAGAAAGCTTAACAGTCCACTGACCTCCAGCATGGGGAGGCTTTTTGACGCGGTTGCGGCCATTGCAGGCATCCGGAATTACTGCAGCTTTGAAGGTCAGGCAGCCATGGAACTGGAGTACGCGGCGTCGGGACACCGTGGTATGGCTTATCCCTGCAGGATTGAAAAACAACAGGATGTTTATATCCTCGGTATAAGGGAAATGATTAAAGGGATTGTCGGCGATGCGGCAGACGGTGTTGCGCCGGGCATAATTTCCGCACATTTTCATGAGACGGTCGCCTGTCTGATCGAGCAGACCTGCCTCAGGCTGAGGGAGGATAAAGGCCTGGACAGGGTTGTGCTCAGCGGCGGAGTATTCCAGAACATGAGACTGCTTGCTGCGTGCATGGACAAGCTGCAGGAAAAGGGTTTTCAAGTATTCATACACCGCAGGGTACCGACCAATGACGGTGGGATTTCACTGGGACAGGCTGCAATTGCTGTGGCACAGGCAAGGAATATTTGATAAAATAATAACGGATTCGCCGTAAAGATCAATATACGGCAGTGATTATAATATTGGAGTGAGTGATATGTGTCTCGGAGTACCGGGAAAAATAATCAGCCTTGATGGAAGGAACGCGGTGGCGGAGATCCTGGGCGCACAGAGGAATATTTCCATCGAGCTGCTCGAAAATGTGAAGATCGGGGATTATGTGCTGATACACGCAGGCTGCGCAATCCAGGTGGTTGACGACGAGGAGGCGCTGAATACGATTCAGCTGTTTAATGAACTGAGGGAACTTTCAAATGGATAAAATGCAGGATATACTGGAAGGCTTCAGGGATCCCGCAGCAGCGCGGAACCTGGCCGGGGTGCTGAAAAAACTGGATGGGGAGCCTGTTTCGATCATGGAGGTTTGCGGTACGCATACGATGTCCATTTTCAGATATGGCATCAGGTCTCTGCTCCCGCCAAGCATCAAATTGGTGTCCGGGCCGGGCTGTCCTGTCTGCGTCACACCTGTTGCATTTATTGACGCAGCTCTGGAGCTTGCGAACCGGGAAGGGTTTATCCTAACTACCTTTGGTGATTTGATGAAGGTGCCGGGAAGCAGCTCGACGCTGACCGGCGAAAGACAGCACGGCGCAGACATCAAGGTGGTATACTCGCCTCTGGATGCGCTGGAGGTTGCGGAAGGCAACCCTGATAAAAAAGTCGTATTCCTGTCTGTCGGATTTGAAACAACCACTCCTGTCTGTGCGTTATCCGTATTGCGGGCAAGGGAAGCCGGATTGTCGAATTTCTACCTGCTCACCGCCAATAAAACCATGCCGGCAGCATTGGAAATGATTGCAGGCGACCGGGAGGCCGGTATCGGGGGATATCTATACCCCGGCAATGTGAGCGCAATAACGGGTACGGGACTGTTTGAGATACTTGCTGAAAAGTATGGGGTGCCCGGCGTTGTCACCGGCTTTGAGCCGCTGGATATCCTTCACGGAATTATTACGCTTGCGGGTTTGATCCGTGAAAAAGCCGGCAGAGTAGTCAACGAATACAGCAGGGTCGTGCAGGCAAAAGGAAATCCGATTGCACTGAATAAGCTGTATGAAGTATTTGAGCCCTGTGACTCAACCTGGAGGGGACTCGGCTCCATTCCCGGATCAGGGCTTTCCCTTCGGGAAAAATATGCAGATTTTGACGCCTGGCGTGTATTCAACCTTTCCGCAGAGGGAGGCAGGGAACCGGCAGGCTGCCTTTGTCCCCAGGTGCTGACGGGAAAGGTGACGCCTGACCGGTGCATGCATTTCGGCAAAAAATGCACACCGGAAACGCCGGTGGGTGCCTGTATGGTTTCCTCCGAGGGCACCTGTGCGGCATATTACAGGTATGGCAGCTAACACAGTGAACAGGAGCATACGATATGAATGAACAAATAACGCTGGCACATGGAAGCGGCGGAAAGCCGATGCATGAGCTGATTAATAAACTATTTGCGAAGCATTTGAGCAATGAAATTCTGCTTGCCGGAGACGACGGGGCAAGGATCGATGTGCCTGCCGGCAGACTGGCCTATTCCACTGACTCTTATGTGATCAGCCCTCTGTTTTTCAGGGGCGGAAATATCGGCAAGCTGTCCGTATGCGGTACGGTAAACGATCTGGCTGCCTCAGGCGCCATCCCGCGTTATATGAGCTGCGGATATATCATCGAGGAAGGGTTTCCTGTCGCACAGCTGGAGGAGATTGTCGCCTCCATGTCTGAAACGGCAAAAGAATGCGGTGTGCTGGTTGTGACCGGCGATACGAAGGTAGTTCCGAAAGGTGCCGCAGACAAGCTGTTTATCAACACTTCCGGCATCGGATTTATCCCCGATGGCATTGATATCTCCGGACAGCATGCGAGACCAGGCGACAAGGTCATTGTATCCGGAACGCTCGGTGACCATGGCTGTGCCATATTGCTGGAACGTGAACAGCTGGGCATCCGATCCGGTATTCAAAGTGACTGTGCACCGCTGGCAGGCATGGTGAAGGAGCTGCTCGACGTTGCAAGCGGTGTGCATGTGCTGAGGGATCCAACAAGAGGCGGACTTGCAACTACACTGAATGAAATAGCGCTGCAGAGCAAGGCCGGCATTAAGCTTTTCGAAGAGAGCCTGCCGGTCAGGGACGAAGTACGCGGTATTTGCGAAATGCTGGGAATGGATCCGCTATATATGGCAAACGAAGGGAAAATGGTGGTTGTCATTCGCCCGGAGGAAGCGGACAGAGCCCTTGCTGCATTAAGGAAGCATCCATACGGACGTGAAGCAAGACTGGTGGGAGAGGTCACAGATCAGCCGGCAGGGCGTGTATTTATCGAAACCGTCGCGGGGGGCCGCAGAATTCTGGATATGCTTCAGAGGGAACAGCTTCCAAGGATTTGCTGATAAAACATAAAAAATGAATGAGGAATAAGACAAAACGGACTTTCATACGTATTTAGGAATGAATTGGATGCGTTACCAGTTCGATGCGTATTGAAAGTTTTATTTTGTCATAATAAAGGATGGTAGACATGATCATCAGGATGGAAAATCTGGGCAAGATCTACAGCACCGGAAAGATAGAAGTTGAAGCGCTCAAGAGAGTTGATATGAGCATCCATAAAGGTGAATTTGTTTCTATTATGGGACCGTCGGGTTCGGGCAAATCAACGCTGATGAATATTATCGGATGCCTCGACAGGGCAACAAGCGGATTTTATGAACTGGATGGCGTAAGCATATCCAGTCTCGACGATATTGAGCTGGCCAAAATCCGCAACATTAAAATAGGCTTCGTATTTCAGTCATTTAACCTGCTGCCGAGAATAACGGCGGTGCAGAATGTAGAGCTTCCGATGATCTATGCGGGAGTGGGAAAAAAGGAGCGCAGGCGCAAAGCTATTGAGGCGCTGGAAAGAGTCAGCCTTGCAGACAGAATGGACCACAAGCCCAACGAGCTGTCCGGCGGACAGAAGCAGAGAGTGGCCATCGCACGGGCGCTGGTAAACAATCCGGCGATCATACTGGCCGATGAGCCTACCGGAAATCTGGATACAGCTTCCGGCGAGGATATCATGGCCGTTTTCCAGGAACTCAACCGGGAAGGTGTTACAATCGTACTGGTAACACACGAACCGGACATTGCACTGCATACGAAGCGGATCGTTAAATTCCGCGATGGAATGCTGACGTCGGATGAACTGGTAGGCCGTCCCGTTGATGCAAGGGAACTGATCAGGGCTCGCAAGGATCAGGAAGCCGTTTAATGGAGCGGATGAAGCATCAAACCGCTGTTACAGCCCGCAAAGGCCGTATAATATGCTTTACAGGCAAACATGCCAATCATATAAAGAAAAGAGGATGGGAAAATGTCTGAGACGCAAATCAGCCGTATAAACGAGGACACTACTTTAGAACAGCCGGGTTTATTGAAAAGGATTCTATGGGTATTGACTTCGCCGGGCAAATTGATGGAAAACCTGGCTGAAAAGCCGAGAGTACTGTTTGGACTGATACTGTCGGCGGTATCCCTGGACTTGCTTTATCTTGCAAGACTGCCGTTATATAAGGATTTTCTGCGAAATACTGTAATTAATCAGGCATCAGCCACGGGAAACACGATGACAACTGATTTGATCGAGCAAAGCGTACAGATCGGATCCATTGCAGGCCTGATCAC
>JAEZMC010000280.1 GCA_023435805.1 Bacillota bacterium
CCTCCACGCCGGCCAGCCTTTCAAGAAACCTTGCCTCCGCGTCCACGCGGATAAGATTGATATCGAACTTTTCCCTGAAAACCTGCTCCACCTGGTCTCCTTCATACTTCCTCAAAAGACCGTGACCAACAAAAATACAGGTAAGCTGCTTACCCACCGCCTTGTGCATGAGCACCGCCGCCACCGACGAGTCGACGCCGCCGGATAAGGCGCAGAGCACCTTGCCGTCCACTACCCGGTCTTTTATTGATTGTATGGTCTGCTCCACGAAGGAGGACATCACCCAATCGCCCTTGCAGCCGCAAATGTGATACAGAAAATTGTTCAGCATCTCTCTGCCCCTGGGCGTATGCATGACCTCCGGATGGAACTGTACTCCGTAAAGCTTCCGTCCGTCATCTTCCATTGCTGCCGTGGGACAAGTGGGGGAATAAGCGGTTTTAACAAAACCCTCCGGCAATTCCGTAACATAATAGGTGTGGCTCATCCAGCAGGTTGTGCCGGACTCCAGCCCTTCGAATAATTTGCTTCCCGTCTGCAGTTCTATGTCCATTTTTCCATATTCACGCTGAACCGCCTTATCCACTTTGCCGCCCAGCATCACGCCCATCAGTTGCATTCCGTAGCAAATGCCCAGCACCGGAATACCCAGGTTGAAAACCTCACTGCTGCAGAAAGGAGCCGCAGGATCAAGTACCGATGCCGGCCCGCCAGTGAAAATGATCCCCTTCGGATTCAATGCCTTTATTCTCTCGACAGGTACGTTGTAAGGAAGCACCTCGCAGTAAACACTTGCTTCCCGGACTCTTCGGGCTATTAATTGGTTGTATTGTCCGCCGAAATCCAGCACGAGCACCAGTTCATGATTCATATTTCATTTCTCCTATATAGACAATTTAATTTACGACTTATTATATCGGAGTGGAATAGCATTGTAAACGGTAGGATTTTAAAATGTTAAGGCTTGCGGGGACCGAAAATTGTTTAAAATGTCAAAAGGCTTTTCTTAATGCCGTACCGTTGAGGTAATCAAAACGCCGCCCCTGGTATCTGCCCTCCTGCCGCATTTTTTCCTCAATGGCGGACTGTATTTTCCACCAGCTGGTGTTCCAGTTGCAAAAAAGCGTCCGTTCGGCAGGAGCACGGCCAATGAGCCTTTGCACGACAATGGACGGATTAAGGTTTTCCAGGAATACGATGGTTCTTTCAATGAATTCTTCCATTTTTAACGGCTGAAATTCGCCTTTGAAATAGCTGTCACCCAGCGCCGTATTTTCAAGAATGTAAAGCGAGTGGCACTTGACCTGGTCTACTTCCAGCGCCGAGAGGAGCCTGGCGCCTTCCTTCACATCGTCGTCGTCATCCGTCGGCAGATCGCTGATCATATGTGCGCATACCTCCAGCCTTCTTTTTTTCGTACGCAAGACCGCATCGACGAACTCGGCAACACCATGCCCACGCTTGAGCCATTTGAGGGTGTGGCTGTTGACGGACTGCAGGCCTAGCTCCAGCAGAATGTCCACGCCCCAGCGTTCCTTGATCCGTTGCAGCACATCCAGCCTCGCATCGTCTATACAGTCCGGCCTTGTGGATATGTACAGCGCCACCACGTCCTGAATGCAGGCATCCTGCATATATTGTTCAAATTGGTCGAGTGGCAGGTAGGTGTTGGAATAATTCTGAAAGTAGGCAATGAATTTTTCAGCTTTATAATTTTTTCCGATATAATGTGCGTTCCCTGCCAGCTGGCTGCCGACGCTCATCCGGGCGGACAGGCTTTCAAAGCCTGCGCCCTCTTCACCGCAAAAGCAGCAGCCTCCTGTTCCGAGACACCCGTCCCTATTGGGACAGGTGACAGGCAGATTCACCGGAAGTTTGTATACCTTTGTACCGTATTTATCTTTAAGATACTCAGAAAACTTATTATATACCATATTGCTTTGCCGCCTCGGCCATTACCTCCGCATACGCTTTTGCCAGCGGAATCCCCGTGCTTTCGGCGATTTTTCTGCAGTCCTCATATTCAGGCGAAGCCTTGCGGATTTCACCGTATGCAGCTGTTTTCACCCTGGCCGGACCGTACTTCGTCGTTACGTCTACTACCTTGCGTTCCATGCAGTAACGCTTCATATAACGCGTGCGAATACCCAGCGTGGAGGTTTCCGCCATGATGATTTCCGCCATCAGGCCTTCCTTTTCAGGTGCGGCCAGAACGGTCAGCATGTATGCAGGCCTGTTCTTTTTCATAAAAACCGGCGTATAAAATGCATCCAGCGCGCCGGCGTCCAACAGTCTGCCCATAGTATATCCAAGGATTTCGGCAGAGCTGTCGTCAATATTGGTTTCCAGGACCGCCACCTCGTCTCCGCCGCCTTGCTCTTTTTCATGCACGGCGCGGTCCATTGGCACAGTACCTGTAAAATATCCGTCCTCGATGCTGTTTCCCAATACCGCCCGCAGCGCATTCAGCCTGCCCGTATCCCTTTTCCCCAGGCCATAGCCGGTTTTTTCCACCGTCATCGGCGGCATGTTTCCGAAGCCGGATGACAAACACTTGATGATTCCCATGCCAGTAGGCGTCACAAGCTCCGTATCCGCATCCCCGGACACCAGAGGAATTCCGCTCCCTGCCAGCATTTCCATGACAGCCGGAACGGGGACCGGTATGATGCCGTGTCTGCACCGGATCGTGCCCTTCCCGTCATGGAGTACGGAGCTGTAGACCCTGTCGGCGCCGAGCAGTTCAAGGCATATGGCGGTACCTGCTATATCCACGATGGAATCAACCGCCCCCACTTCATGGAAATGCACCTCCTGAATGGATTTTCCGTGTACCTTTGCCTCTGCTTCGGCTATTTCCCTGAAAACTTTTTTGCTGAAGGCCTTTACACTTTCTTTCAGACTGCTGCGGTCCAAAAGCTGTTCGATGTCGGCAAGGCTACGCTCGCCATGACCGTGCGTATGTCCTTGCTCGTGGCTGTGGCCGTGATCATGGTCGTGCTCGTGGGCGTGATCATGCTCGTGGCTGTGATCGTGGCCGTGATCCTGATCGTGCTCGTGCGCGGGGTTGTGGCCGTGATCGTGGCTGTGATCGTGGCCGTGATCATACTCGTGACTGTGATCATGTCTGTGACCGTGCTCGTGGTCGTACATACAGTCCTGACCGCGGCCGCCTTCCTCATCAGTCAGCACAACATTGACGTCCGTCCCTCTGATCCCATTCATTGTCTTTGTATTAATTTCAATCCTATAGCCCTTCAGATCAAGCCCGGACAGCTCCTTCAGGAACAGCTCCCTGTCGATGCCCAGGTCCAGCAGCGCGCCGATGGCCATATCACCGCTGATCCCTGAAAAACAGTCAAAATATAAAATTTTCATTACATTCTCCCTTTCACAGCTTGTTAATCATACTTGCCAGGTAGCCGGCGCCGAAGCCGTTATCGATATTCACCACACCGATACCGCTGGCGCAGCTGTTCAGCATGGTCAACAAAGCTGAAAGGCCTCCGAAATTTGCGCCGTAGCCCACACTGGTCGGCACGGCGATCACGGGCTTATCCACAAGGCCGCCCACCACGCTCGCCAGTGCACCTTCCATGCCTGCCGCTACCACCAGCACGTTGGCCTGCATCAGTGCTTCGGTATTTGCTAGCAGCCGATGGATACCGGCCACGCCGACATCATATATTCTGTTTACCGTATTGCCCATGGTTTCGGCAGTTACAGCCGCCTCCTCCGCAACCGGTATATCGGAGGTTCCTGCTGTCACGACCGCTATGATTTTTTCCGAAGGCGCCAGTTCTCTTTTCTTTATCACTACGATCCTGGCCGCATCATAATAAACCGCATCGGATGTCAGCTCGGAAATTCCCTCATAAACTTCCCTGCCTGCCCTCGTTGCCATTATATTGTTTTCCTTTTCCATCAGGCGCGATACAATTGCTTTTATGTGCTCCACCGTCTTGCCCTGGCAATATATCACCTCCGGATAGCCATTGCGCAGATTCCGATGATGGTCAATCTTCGCAAAGCCGAGGTCTTCGAAAGGCAGCAGCCTGAGCTCGGAAAGCGCGCTGTCCACACTTGCGGCACCGCTTTTCACGTCTTCCAGCAGTTTTCTCAACGCATCCATATTCATCCCCTAAACCACTCCATATCGTATCGAAATTAATCCTTCCACATAAATAGCATGATACCGCCGCGTTTATTTATGCCCGTCCAAAATGCGCAGCAGCTCCCGGCTGCTCTCGTCATCGACCGTCCCTTTCTCCAGAGCGACCAGAACGGTTTCCCTGCCCATATTTCTATATAGCTCAATACCTTCAGGAAACAGCCTTTCCATTGCCTCCAGATGTGATGCAACCGTAGCCGTATCACCCCTTGATATGGGTCCGGTCAGCGCAGCGGTACTGCCGGCCTTCAAGATATTTTCCACTGTACTGCGCAGCAGCGGTGCGAATGCCACTAACCCTTCTTCCCTGCCAATGCCGGCACGCTCCAGCAAGCCGGAAGCGGTATGGGATAAGGTCACCATATAATTTGAAAGAACACAGGCAGCGGCATGATACAGGCTTTTCCCTCCGGGTCCTACCCTGAGCATGCTCCCGTCCAGAAGACGCGTTACCTCTTCCGCCGCGGCCTCCGCTTCCGGCATGCCTTCAAACCCAAAGCATATATGATACATGCTTGCCCAGGATTCCGTCCGATCCGGGAAGGTCTGTATCGGATGCAGCGAGCCTGTAAAACCGCCCTTTTCGCGAAGGTCACTCAAAACAGTTGCGGTCAGGGCTCCGCTGCAGTGCAAAAACACCTTTCCGGCCAACGCATCTGGTTGGCTGGCCCGGGCTATTTCTTTCGATACCTCTTCTATTCGTGTATCCGGCACCGTGATCAAAACCGTATCACTGCCTTCAACCAGAGCGCCGGTATCCTTGTAAACAGTGAAAACGGCTTTCTCCCGTACGGTACGGATTGAATCTGCATTCCGGCTGTACACCCCGACTGCCGGCAATCCTTTTTTTGAAAGCGCAATAGCCAGTGAGCAGCCTACTCTTCCTGCTCCAACGATGCCAATTCTCATGCCCCGTTCCCTGCCTCATTTTATTCTCAAGGGTTGATCCTGTTCCGGATGTCCTCTTTTACTTCTTTTTTCAGGCCCTCATTCATGCTGCCTGTCCTGTAGCCCTGCAAATCAAGGGTCACATATCGGAAGCCAGCTTCCTTCAGCTTGGCGGAAACGTCGTCCATCAGATCCGTGTCAAAGAACCTGCTTCTTTCGTCCTGCGCCACTTCAATCCGCGCCACCTCGCCGTGATGCCTGACGCGGACCTGGCGGAAGCCGAGATCGAGCAGATACTGCTCAGCGCGGTCAATCATGCGAAGCTTCTCGTGAGTGATCTCCTGCCCGTACGGAAAACGGGACGCAAGACACGCGAAGGGCTGCTTGTTCCAGGTGGGAAGCTCCATTTCCCTGGAGAACCTTCTGATATCCTCCTTGGTAAGTCCGGCTTCCCGCAGCGGGCTTGATACCCCGAGCTCCTGCAGCGCGAGCATGCCAGGTCTGTAGTCGCCCAGATCGTCCATATTTGATCCGTCCACAACATGCTTTATCCCGTGCTGCAGCGCAATTTCCCCAACCTTGGAAAACAGCTCCTTCTTGCAGAAGTAGCACCGGTTCACCGGGTTTTGCGAAAATCCTTCGATTTCCAGCTCCTCCGATACAATTACAACATGCTTTACACCCAGCTTCTTTATGTACTCCGACGCTTCGGCGAACTCTCTTTCCGGGTAGGTGGAAGATCTTGCCGTTACGGCAATGACATCCTCTCCCAGTACCTCGCTGGCAACCTTCAATAAAAAGGTACTGTCTACACCGCCTGAAAATGCGACAGCCACCTTGCCCATCTCTTTCAATAGGTCTTTCAGTTTTTCCAATTTTGCATCTGCCATTTCCATGCCCCATTCTTAGTCTATTGTAGATATATCTTACCACAATTCTTTTTGTTTAAGCAATCGGCGAAGGCTCCTGCATCAAAAGCCGCTGGACTTCCCTCAGAGAATCAATCACCGGCACACCCCGCCCCGATACCCTTTCTTCGCTCTGGTGGCCGCTGGATATCAGTATGCAATCGCATCCAATTTCACGTGCTGTTTCATAATCATGCAGTGTATCGCCTACAAGCAGCACCTCTTTTTTATCAAATCCGGAAGCCGCAAGCCAGCTTTTTCCGATATCCGTCTTGCTTGTAGCATGGCAATGGTCCAAACCGAGCAGTCTGTCAAAGTAATCCCGAATCTTGAAATGCCTTACCTGCTCCTCCAGATTTTCCTGCTGCGAAGCTGACAATATCACCTGCTTCATACCTTCCCTTCTTATATACTCCAAAACGGGTATGCAATCCCCGTTCAGCTTTGTGTATAAGCTTGCTTTCTGGTATTCTGCAATAAAATCCAGTGATAATTTCTCAAACGGCTCCTTTTCAAAGTCAAAACCAAGCCGGTCATAGTAGCTTCTTACCGGAAAGCCGAATATGTCCCTGTACCTCTTTATGTCCAGCAACGGCAAATTGCGCTTTTTCAAAAGCCTGTTCATGACATCGATGCAAACGTCCAGATCGTCCAGCAGCGTTCCGTTCCAGTCCCAAACAACACAGCTGTATTTTGCCAATTTCATCACCCTTTTGTTCTATTTCCATCTATGGCTATATTATATCAAAAACAGAGAGACAGAACAAGTGTTCTGTTGGATCAGTTTGCAGACTGTTCGGCCTGTCTTGAGAATATTAAAAGACGAACAATATGAAAGGTCACCTGTCAAGTAAAAATGTGTAAAATTCCCTTGACATATTCCTTATTATTTCTTATAATTACTTCATAAGAAATAATAAGGAGCGTCATATGATTAAAGATTACTATACTGTCGAACAGATTTCAGACATGCTGAACATCCATCCGAAGACCATTCAGAGGTATATCCGGGAGGGCAGACTGCGCGCAACAAAGATCGGCAAAGGCTGGCGTGTCACCGGACATGATTTAAGCGTTTTTGTCGAGAATGAAGGAGAAGTGCCCGGTTCGGAAAGCAAATCGGCGCGCAGTGTTATCGCCTCATCGGTTATCGATATCATTGCGGAAGGAAAAGAGGACGCGATCCGTATCATGAACACGCTGACAGCTGCTTTGAACGCCAAACCGCCGGAATACGGGCAGTCGTCCATGCAATCACAATATATCGAGCGTGAAAATATGGTTCGAATTACGCTCTGGGGCGACATCCGATTTATGGCAGTGATGATGGATACGATTGCCTCATTGACAGAACAAAATAAAAAGGAGTGAATTGGTATGAATAACAGTGTATTCAAGACTGAGGCGGGACGAGACAAGATTCGGTCCTATTATAACCGCGTGCTTGGTCAGTTTCCCTTCGGACAGCAATACGTTGACACTGCGTTTGGACGGACATTTATACTGACAGCCGGTCGGGAGTCAAATCCGCCCGTCATCCTGCTGCACGGCTCCTGCAGCAACAGCGCGTTCTGGTTTCCCGAGATGATGGCCCTATCCAAACATTTCAGGGTTTATGCCGTCGACATTATCGGTGAAGCCGGAAATAGCGAGGAATACAGGCCCGACCTCAGCTCCGATGCTTTTGCACTCTGGATGAAGGATGTCCTTGATGCGC
>JAEZMC010000351.1 GCA_023435805.1 Bacillota bacterium
AAAACAGGCTTGCTAAATTTCCACTTCATTCTGGCAATGGCATAGGATGCAAGAGTAGACAGTATTATGCATGAAAGCATCCTACATAATAGTTGATGTTGATCCAGTGGCTGACCACCGATGCAAGTTCCTATCCACTCCGTTAATTTGCTTTACTGCTGAACTGTCAGAATCCTTTCTATTTCCTGCATTTGCTGCTGGTTCAGCGGACCGAATTCCATAGCCATAGCATTCTCTTCCACCTGCCGGACATTCTTAAAGCCCGGGATTGGGATGGTTTTTGGGCTTTTAGCCCATATCCAGGCCAATGAACCCTGTGCCAGCGTACGACCATTGCTTTGCAATATCTCCTTGACGGATTCAATCTTATCCAGGTATTCCTTTACGGGCTTACCATTTTTAAAATAGCTGGACCAATCAAGGGTTTGCCCACGGACGTCGTTTCCGGAAAGTGTCGAACCGGCATTGAACTTACCGCTCAATAGCCCCATGGCCAATGGAGAACGGTTAATACTTGCCAGATTGTATTTTTCACACAATTCCAACACTTTCGGTTCATGCCAGAATATGTTCATACACTGCTGAAGGGCCGAGCAATTGGAATTTTCCACGAATACCTTCGCGCTATCAGCTTTATCGGTGCTCCAGCCGTAGGCTCTAATAAGGCCTTCAGATACGAACTTCTCGAGCATGTCAATAACCTGGTCGATTTCCTCGTCCGGGATCGACCAGCGATGTAATTGGTAAAGATCGATATAATCGGTCTTCAATCTCCTTAAAGAAGCTTCACAAGCCTTCCTTACATATTCAGGAGAACTGTCCTCGCCAATCAGAGCACGGGCAGCTTCATCATAGGTGTAGCCGAATTTGGTTGCTATGACGGCCTCGTTCCTCCTGCCTTTCAAGGCTTCTCCGAGAACTTCCTCACTATGTCCTGTTCCATAAGCATCCGCGGTGTCAAAAAATGTGACACCGAGCTCCAGTGCCTTATGGATTGCTTTTTTTGATTCCTCATCATCGATTTCACCCCAGCCATCGGGTATTCCAAACATTGTAAACGGTCCGCCTATTGCCCAGCAGCCCAATCCAAGTGCACTTACCTGTATTCCCGATCTTCCCAGTTTTCTGACAAAATCCTTATGCATTCATACCATCCTCCTTATATTTTATACATGAACAGGACTTTACCTGATCTTTTCGATTTACCCTGCCAGCAGCGACATGAAAGGCTCCAGGCATTTTGAAATTTCCTCATCAAGCGCTTCACTGGAAAAAAATTTGACTGAAAGAGCAAGACCTATCATCATGTAGTAGAAAGATACTGCCATATTTTTTGCATGCGGATACTTTATCTCTTTCTTTTTAATTCCTAATTCAATAAGCTGAACCACCTTCTCTATATTTTTCACTTCGATTTCATATGTTTTTTTCTGTATTTCTTCTTTGAAGCACTCCGGTGGATAATAATAATACCTGTCCCAAAATTCCATTTTCAGATTGTCCTTGCAGTTTTTCACATAATCTGTAAAAATGCCAGTCAACTTTTTGATGGAATCTGTCTGCTCATCGAACTGTGTAATGGAGCACATAAATTCGTTGTATTCTTCCAGTATTTTGTTGAATACTGCCTGAAATATGCTTTCCTTTCCTGAAAAGTGAAAATACAGTGAGGCCTTCTTGATCTCCACTGCCTTTGATATATCACCCATGCTGGTGCCAAAATATCCTTTGATCGCGAATAATTCCAATGATTTTTCCAGAATGGTGTCTCTTGTCATAGTAAAGCACTCCTTTAAATAGATTCTAACTCATAATTGCCTACCGACCGATAGGTTGATTATATACCAGAATTTTCTTGAATGCAATAGTCTATTACAAATAATGTATGAAAACAATAACGTTTTTCCATGTCAATGAAACAGCCCGGCCAATTTGTACTGTTTGAAACCAGTTATAACAACTGTCTCTGATGCATAATTTTCCGGGTTCCTATACGGTTGCTGTGCGTCTGCTATATGATTGCTGTACGGTTGCTGTACAAAGTCCGAATTCCCCTGACAAATGGAAAATTCCGAGGCTTTTTGAACCTCGGAATCCTTGATGTATATGGCGCGCCCAGCAAGGATCGAATCCACAACCTTCTGGTCCGTAGGCTACCATTTACTCGGTTTTATTCCTTCAGACTTAGGAATTAGTGTAATTCAGAAGAACCATAACCTTCAATATATTAGTCATGTCATATTGACGCTTCAACTGATGTTTGACAAATACTCATATGCTGTTATCCCATATATGCTCTTAAAATGCCTATTTAGGTGGGTTAAATCAACAAAACCACATTCAGTTACTGCTAGATAGATATCCTTGTTTTTTTCGATTAATTGTTTGGCACGCTCAACCTTGCAGTTTAAAAAAAATTGATATGGAGAAATTCCTGTGCTCGATTTAAAAGCCCTAATAAACTGAAACTTCGACATGTTGATTTCTCTGCAAATATCGTCAAGCCTTAATACATTACCCAAATCAAAATAAACCATCTCTTTGGCTTTCTTAATAAGGACGTTATTTTTTATGAACAGTTTACTAGTCTCAGCTTCAGAAATATTATCCGCAACACCTATTAGTAACTCGTTGCATAGGGAATCATCTACATCTTTAAATATAGCGCTTATCAAATTAATTATGCTTTGCTCAAGTCTGCGATTATAAACGACAGGAGATGAGAACCTGACCAAATCTTTTCTTCCAAGCATCTCCATAAATAGTATAGGGTTTATATAAGCCATCATATAATCCACGCCAGACTTATCTTGTGACCGTC
>JAEZMC010000391.1 GCA_023435805.1 Bacillota bacterium
GCCTGTGGGTGAACTTGACAAGCCCCTTCAGCTTCTGGTTTCCAATATCGACTACGATGAATATGTTGGACGGATAGCCATAGGCAGAATAGACAGAGGCAGTATCAAATCGGGACAGCAGTCGATCGTTTGCAAAAAGGACGGAAGCACGGTGCAGGGCAAGGTGAGCAGGCTTTACACCTTCGAAGGCCTGAAAAGGGTTGAAACGGCCGAGGCAGCTCTTGGTGACATCGTAGCGGTATCCGGGCTCGGCGCGATCAATATCGGCGAAACGATTTGCGATGTTGAAGCTCCGGAAGCTCTGCCCTTTGTAAATATCGACGAACCCACCATCAATATGACCTTCAGCGTCAATAACAGCCCGCTGGCAGGCAGAGAGGGCACCTACGTCACCTCCCGGCATCTGCGCGACAGGCTTTTCAAAGAACTGGAGACGAATGTCAGCATGCGCATAGAGGAAACGGAAAGCCCTGATTCCTTCAAGGTATCCGGCCGCGGTGAGCTGCATCTTTCCATACTGATTGAGACGATGAGGCGGCAGGGCTATGAATTTCAAGTTTCCAAGCCCAAAGTTATTTTAAAGGAAATAGACGGAGTGGAATATGAACCGATAGAGCTGCTTATGATCGACGTACCGGAGGAATTCATGGGCGTGGTCATGGAAAAGCTGGGTGTGCGCAAAGCGGAAATGGTGAATATGCATTCCGCTGCTGAAGGGTATATGCGACTGGAGTTCAAAATCCCGGCAAGAGGACTGATCGGCTACCGTTCCGAATTTTTGACGGATACTAAGGGAAATGGTATAATGAACCATATATTCCACGGGCACGAACCTTACAAAGGCGAGATTTCAAGCAGGCAGCGTGGTTCGATTGTTGCCTGGGAGGACGGAGAGGCTGTGACTTACGGCCTGTATAATGCACAGGAGAGAGGCTCCCTTTTTATATCCCCCGGTACAAAGGTATATGAAGGCATGGTCGTGGGAGAAAATGCAAGAAATGAAGATATCGTGGTAAATGTCTGCAAGAAGAAACACGTTACAAATATGAGGGCTTCCGGATCGGATGAAGCGCTGCGGCTCACTCCCCCAAGGATTTTGAGCCTCGAGCAGGCGCTGGAGTTTATATCGGAGGACGAGCTTGTAGAGATTACACCCAAAAATATAAGGATACGCAAAAGAATTCTGAATACGGAAATGAGAGCAAAGGCTAAAAGCAAGCTGTAATCCAGGTATTACGGGCTTTTATCCGGCGCTCCGTGACCGGAGTGCAGGAGGTGGCATGATGAATAAACCCGCAGCACAGACTCCTAAGAAAAAGAACCGTAAAAAAAAGGGGAGAGCTGCATGGTTGCTGGTATTTTTATTTCTGATAGCGATTACGGCAGTTTGTGCAATCATTTCATATCAATATGTAATGAATAATTATCTGGATACCAGCAAAAATGGACCGATTGTTGTCGATGAAAAAGACGGCGTGGAGTTCATTATTGAAAGAGGCTCAAATACGACGACGATTGCCGGCAATCTGAAGGCGAAGGGCTTTATCGAAAATGAAAACATCTTCAAGCTGTTATCCAAGATCAACGGGTATGACGGGACATACCAATCCGGAACCCACATCATCAGCAAGTCTCTGGATTACGATGAGCTGATGCGGGTGCTTTCGAGCGTACCGGCCAGCAGAACGGTGACCATACCTGAGGGGAAGACCTTTAAGCAAGTCGTGGATATACTGTTCGATAAAAAGATTATCAAGGATAAGGACAAATTCATCCGTGTTGCCAATACGGAAGCATTTGACTATTCGTTCCTGAAGGATCTTCCACGCAGGGACAACAGGCTGGAAGGGTACCTTTTCCCTGACACCTATGAATTTGATATGAACGCCAGCGAAAAAGAAATCATCGTTAAGATGCTGGACAATTTTGACAGAAAGTTCAAAGCCTCCTACAGGGATAAGATACCTACCCTGAAGGGCGGCATGACGCTGGACAAGGTGGTCATCATGGCGTCGATCATTGAAAGGGAAGCAAAGGATCCGGACGACCGTTATATGATTTCCGGCGTCCTTTACAACCGGCTGAACAGCAAGGATAAAACGCTGCGGAAGCTGCAGGTGGATGCCACCATACAATACATCCTGCTGAAGACGACGGGAGCTTATAAGGAAAGACTGTTATTCAAAGATCTTGAGATCGACGATCCTTATAACACCTACCTTTACGATGGATTGCCCCCGGGACCCATATGCAATCCCGGAGAAGCTGCAATAAAGGCCGCTCTTAGTCCGGAGGAGACTGACTATATGTACTATGTGGCCAGAGGGGATGCGGCAGGCAGCCATGAGTATTCAAAAACCTTCAAGGAGCACCAGGCTGCTATTAAAAAATACGGGAAGCAATAACAAAAAGGGGCTGGTCAGAACCGCCGGCGGCTTTAACGCATATTGTCCGAAGAGGGCATACGGCGAGGCCAGACGCGTATCAGGATCAGCTCCTTTCTTTTGTGAAAAAGGGAGTTGCGTTTTGCCGGGAATATGGAGGCACATGCATGGATGACCGGGATTTTACAAATGAATATTTAAGAAGCATGATAAGACAGCGTCAGGGAATTTTACTGGAATTGGAGCAATACGCGCATGAACACCACGTGCCCATTATCACGCCGGAGGTCGCACAGCTGCTCACCGTTCTGGGAAGGCTCGTCAAGCCTTGCCGTATTCTGGAGGTGGGTACTGCTATCGGGTATTCCTCCATTCTGCTTGCAGAAACTCTTGTACCGGGGGGCAGGCTGGATACCATCGAAAGGCAGGAGGATATGCTCGTAAGAGCACGCGAGAATATTAAAAGGGCTGATTTGGAGCACACAGTCAGTATCATAGCAGGCGATGCGGCAGAGGTGCTGCCCTGCCTGGATAAGCAGTATGACCTGATTTTTCTGGATGCGGCAAAAGGACAGTACCCGGAATTTTTGCCCGAATGTCTGAGAATGCTGAAAAAGGGCGGCCTTCTGATATCGGATAATGTTTTGTATAAAGGTATGATAGCAAGTGACGACAAGGTCGTCAGAAGAAAGAGGACCATCGTAAACAGGATGCGGGCTTACCTTGACAGCCTTTGCGGCGACCCGGACCTGGATACGAGTATTCTGCCGGTTGGCGACGGCGTAGCGCTTTCATACAGGCGGCTGGAAACGGAGAAGAGTGAATGATGAACAAGAGTGAAAAACGCAAGATAGAGCTGCTGGCACCGGCCGGTAACCTTGAAAAACTGAAAATGGCTATCCTGTACGGTGCGGACGCGGTTTACCTGGGTGGAGAGGAATTCGGCCTCAGAGCATCCGCAGGCAATTTCGGGCTGCAGGAGCTGAGGGAGGGGATTGCTTTTGCCCATTCCCATGGCAAACGAGTCTATGTGACGATGAATGTGATACCCCACAATGAGGATTTTGAAGGCATGCCCGAGTACATCCGGCAGGTGCGGGACGCGGGCGCGGATGCCGTGATCTTTTCCGACCCCGGGGTTTTCGACCTGCTCAGGCAGGAAGCGCCGGATATGGAGCTGCATCTGAGCACACAGGCCAACAATACCAACTGGAGGAGCGCATCCTTCTGGCACAGGCTGGGGGTAAAAAGGGTTATTCTGGCGAGAGAGCTCTCACAGGATGAAATTTCGGAAATCAGGCGCAATGTACCGGCAGAGCTGGAGCTCGAAATGTTTATTCATGGCTCCATGTGTATTTCATATTCCGGAAGGTGCCTCCTCAGCAATTATATGGCGGATCGTGATTCCAACCGCGGTCTTTGCGCACATCCCTGCAGGTGGAAATATTACCTTGTGGAAGAGAAGAGGCCGGGTGAATACATGCCGGTATTTGAGAACGAGCGGGGAACCTACATCTTCAATTCAAAAGATCTGTGCCTCATTGAACACATCCCCGGGATGATTGAAAGCGGTGTGACCAGCCTGAAGATTGAAGGCAGAATGAAAAGCTCCTATTACGTTGCCACGGTGATAAAAGCCTATCGTGAAGCGCTGGACGCCTATCTGGCCGACCCGCAGGGCTACAGGTTTGACAGGGCCTGGCTCGAGGAAATGTCAAAAGCAAGTCACAGGGAATATACGACGGGCTTTTATTCCGGAAAACCTACGGGCAAGGAACAAATTTATGAATCGGGCTCCTATATCCGCGAATACGATTTTGTAGGCCTGGTCACAGCATATGATCAAGCTGCCGGAATAGCGACGGTGGAGCAGAGGAACAGATTTGCTGCAGGTGAGGAGCTCGAGGTCGTACCGCCCCGGGGCCCCTACTATATACAAAAGGTGCATTCCATGAAAAACGGCGAGGGTGAAACGATCGAAATCGCGCCGCACCCCCAGATGACGGTGTATATGCCGGTGGACAGGCCGGTCGAGCCGTACACCATGCTCAGACGAAAAGCCCGATAAAAACTTTGTATAGTTACCCCTTTCAGCGGCAAGAATCTTTTTGAAATGCTGAAAGGGGTATTCATTTGTCTGCCAGAAGAGCGTATATTTTAACCGGAATATTATTGGTGCTGTTTACAGGCCTGATGGTCAGAATTGCCTGCATACAATTGTTCTCAGGCGGTATGCTGGCGCAGTCTGCGTTCAGGCAAAGGCTTTCAAGCAACAGCATTGAGAAGCTGCGCGGAAATATAATCGACAGGAACGGCATCTCTTTTACAAACAGGAAGCAAAAATTTACAGCTGTGATCAAGCCGGCGTTTATGCCGAATTCCGCAGCCGAGCAGGAAAAGGTTTCAGCTGTGCTGGGG
>JAEZMC010000409.1 GCA_023435805.1 Bacillota bacterium
CATGCAAACAGAGGGTTCGAAGATTATAAACAGCCTTGGCACTTCCGTGGAGGGACTGGTAGAGGCGAAGCTGAATATGGCAAAGGATAAAGCCGATGCAAATGATGTGTCTGCTCAAACAGCTATATACATGATGCTGGCGTTTATTGCCGTTGGAATGCTGCTTGCGGTTGGTCTCGGTATTTTCATATCCAGAACCATCAGCCGCCCTGTCAAAGAGATGGTGGATATCGCGGACAAGCTGGCGGTCGGCGATATAGAGGTGAATGTTCATGCGGATACAAAAGATGAGATCGGCACATTGATGGAGTCTTTGGGAAAGATGGTCGATAACATTCGTGATCAGGCATTGATTACCGAGAAAATTGCAGCTGGTGATTTGAGTGTAATTGTCAAGGTAAAATCGGATAAGGATCTGCTTGGGCAAAAGCTTAGTGAAATGGTCGCTACCAATAATGAAATCCTGTCGAATATCAATTCGGCGGCAGAACAGGTAGCGGCTGGTTCGAGACAGGTTTCGGCGTCTGCGCAGGTGCTGGCGCAGGGCTCGACGGAACAGGCCAGCGCCATTGAAGAGATTACGTCCTCCATGACACAGGTCGCTACACAGACGAAGCAGAATGCCGATTATGCGAATCAGGCGAATGAGCTGGGGCTTGCGGCCAAAGGAAATGCGGAGAGGGGAAATATCCGGATGCAGGAAATGGTAAGGGCCATGTCTGAAATCAATGACTCCTCTACGAACATTTCCAAGATCATCAAGGTAATAGACGACATCGCGTTCCAAACGAACATACTCGCGCTGAATGCCGCAGTCGAGGCAGCACGGGCAGGTCAGCACGGTAAGGGCTTTGCAGTGGTGGCAGAAGAGGTAAGGAACCTGGCGGCCAGAAGTGCCAATGCTGCCAAAGAGACGACGGAGATGATAGAGGATTCCATTAAAAAAGTTGAAAACGGTACGAAAATAGCTACGGACACAGCAAACGCGCTTACCAGCATTGTTGAGGGCGTTACAAAAGCCGCCGCACTGGTAGGTGATATTGCGGCAGCTTCAAATGAACAGGCAGCAGGCATTTCGCAGATAAACCAGGCGATATCCCAGGTGGCGGAGGTCGTACAGACCAATTCGGCTACGGCGGAGGAGAGTGCGGCGGCAAGCGAAGAGCTTTCGAGCCAGGCTGATCTGATGAAAGTCTCCGTAGAAAGATTCAAACTGAAAAAGAACAGGGATACATCATTCAGCGATGAAAGAGGGCTAAGCCCGGATGTGGTCCGTATGATCGAGGAAATGGTGGAGAAAAGGAAAACCGGTGGTCAGCAGCATCAGTCCGCAACCGGCGGATTTGGCGGAAGCGAGTCGGAACATTCGTATAAGCTGCAGCAGGTATCTAAAATAAACCTGGACGACAGGGATTTCGGGAAGTATTGATTGTTCGTGATGTTTCATATGCGATAAGATATTCCGGAATCCAAACGGCCATAAAAGAACCAGGAGGTGTCATGCCCCTGGTTCTGTTTATGATTTAAAGTGACAAAAAATCATACCAAATACATACATATTATTCAACATTATTCCAACTTCTATTTGATTCTTCTACATTCGAGATAATAGCGCTTTTCTTCGGCTTCGCCCATGGAGAAGGTTTTACGGGGCAGAACACCATCGCGTATGACGGTTCTGAACAGGTCGTGCTTGTCCATAACGGGCAGGTAAAAGCCCATGGAGCCCTTTTGCGAACCCAGTCCGGTAACGACCTGTTCCCCGTGTATATAATCCACTTCCATACCCGGCTCGTTTTTTATCAGCTCATCGATAAAGCACTGCAGTGTTCCGACCTCCAGGCTGCTGACTGCATTATGGACGGTGATCAGCCCGAAGGTTCCCTCCAGGATGAAGGGTAGCAGGTGGGTGCTTCGGGGCTTGCTGCTTTTCATGCTATCTATTGCCGCCTCCATGGAGGCTTTGGAATCATACAGCGTATATTCTGCGCTAATCCGACCCTCATGGTCCTGTCTGCTTGTCAAGTCGCTATTAGCGATGCTCATGATTTTCTCCAGCACGGTGCTGCTGTGAACACCGAACAGCATTCTGTGAATGGGCTCGAATACCAGGCCGTCATCATGCACATTCACCACCTCCACCAGCGCATACCTGGCAGGATGGCCGGATATTTCCTCCTGTGGAAGTGCAGCCTTCACATTTTCCCAGTGGGCTTTTGCTGAAGCAAGGGAGTGGTTGCCGTCTCCCACGGCGAAGAGCAGCACGCCTGAGGTGGAATTGTCCGGACCATTGGCGCCGTGGGTGCTGTCCCCATGCTCCGGGGAGTATTTTTTGTCAAACACGGCGGGGTCTGCCAGCTTTTCGAGGGCAGCCGCGACCAAGGCAAGGCTCTGCGCATCCTCGACCTTCCAACCCCGGATATGGCCGCCTCCCTGCATTAATTCAAAATCATAAAGTTTTTCAAAATCGCCGGCCTGTTCATACAGCTTTTCAATGACTGTTTTTTGCGGGTCATCGATCAACAGCATGATATGGGGCAGTTCAATGGGTGCGTTTTCACGGATTTTCACCCTGGGAGGTATCCGGTCCAGCACGGTGCCTTCAGTCGCGCGGATCAGCGCCTGGGAGCCGGCACGGTAGTCATAGCATTCGAGGTCTACCGCAATGATCAGCCCTTTGCGTGAGGCTGCATGGGGCGTACTCCTGTCTACCAGGATAAAGCCTGCCTTCTGCAGCTCCAGCACACCGTTTGCCATATATTGAACCATTGTTTCGTTGATTCGGTTAATTCTTTCTTCCCTGTCGTCATCCTTCAGATATACCTCCGGAAAGGTCAATTTCAACGTTGAAGGGCTGTCTCCTACTTCTTCGGCTACCTTCAGCCAGTAATCCGGCTGCGCGGTGTACTGGTCACAGGCTATGACGGACCACCTGGTCAAATCCGTGCCTTTGGCAGGCAGCAGAATCTCCGGTATTTGAACACCCAGCCTTTTATATGAATTTTTCATGCGATCCTCCGTTTTTCGGTACTTACGAGATTTTATTTTATACAAATAGTGCAAAGTTGTCCATGCATTTTTTGATTAAAACCAAGCAATAATAATGATGGCTAATTTTATAAAGTCCTATTTCGATATACGGAGGCCGGCCCATGCTGCGCAGGTATAGTGAGGTGCTGAATCTTCCGGTGCTTTGTGCCGACAGCGGTAAAAAAGCCGGAGTTGTAAAGGATGTCATATTTAACCTAGAAAGCAGAGAGGTGGAGGGTTTTTTACTGGAAAACAAGCTGCCTTTGAACAGAAGAGTAGTATTATACAGCGAAGTGGTGAGCCTTGGCAATGATGCGGCTATTGTAGACAGCAGCAGCTGTGTGACGGATATGGACAGAGCGGCTTTTTCGGAAGCCTTCCCGGACGAGGGCTGTCTGCTGGGCTTGAAGGTTTTTTCCACAGCCGGAGGGGAGCTGGGCGTGGTCAAGGATGTACTATTTGATTACCAAACGGGTCGGATCGAAGGCTTTGAAATATCCGACGGTTTGCTTCAGGATGTGATGCAGGGAAGGAAGCTGCTTCCTCTCTTCGGGAAAGTGGAATTCGGCGAGGAGTTTGCGGTAGTCGGGGAGGAAGCGGTGGAAGAGATGGAGGATACAGGCGGCGGCATCAGGAACAGGTTGTTCAAATAATCGTGCCGTAACCGGCAGAAAGGAGATTTCAGATATGCAGAACGGGTTTGTAAAAGGAGTTGTAGTTGGAGGTATTATTGCTTCATCCATTACCATGATGATGAATTCGGATATGGTAACACCGAAATCGAAAAGAAGGATGATGCGTAACGGCAAGTCGTTTTTGAGAAAATCGAGCCATATCATGGGCGATGTGGCGGATTTGTTCAGATGAGCCGGTTTTGAAACACCGGTGCGGTATAAGGTGTACCGGGTCATGCCAATTGTCGGCCGAAAGGCTTTTCATACCCTAAATGTCTTGCGCAGGCAGGGCTTCAGAGAAGGGGATACACACATTCTCTCAAATCCTCGTAAAAACCGGGTAGGAGCACATACCCGGTTTTTATATAGGCAAACTGGAGGTGGGACCCGGTGAAGAATAGAAAAGTCATCTTCTATATATGCTCAGGATTGGCCGTACTAGCCATTGCTGTGTTTATCTATGCGTACAGGGGCAAGCTCGGGAGGATCTTTTCACCCTTCCTTCTGTCCATTCCCCTGGTATATGTCGTCAAGCCCATTGCAGGCAGACTTGCATCCGGGAAGGTATCGGTGAGCACAGCCATTTTACTGGTTTATCTGGTCTTCCTGAGCGTGCTTTCTCTTACGTGTGTGTTTATTATTCCGGAGCTGGTCGTCAATTTCCGGGAATTGATGGATACACTTCCGAATTTGATATCGAGGTATGAGCAGATTTTCAATCATTTACTGTCGGCCATCAAATCGAGCAACTGGTCTGACGGTATCAAATCGGCAATCTTCAATGAAATTGAAAATGGGACGGCGCTGCTGCAAAAGACGCTGGTCGGATTTCTTGAAAACGGAGTGGACATGGTCGTGGATATGGTCAGGATCATTTTCGACTTGACCGTGGCCATGGTTATTACATATTATGTTGTAAAGGATGGCGGAAAATTCAGGGACTATTCTCTGTCACTGGTGCCAAGACGCTGGAGAAACAGCCTGACGACAATAGGGAAGGAAATCAATGTAATTTTAAAGGGCTTTATTCAGGGACAGCTTTTGACGGCATTGATTGTAGGAGTGCTGGAGACGATCGGCCTGATGCTGATTCGGATGAAATACCCTCTCGCTTTAGGAATGATTGGAGGTCTGGCAAATGTCATTCCATATTTCGGACCCTATATCGGCGTTGCGCCGGCGCTTGCCATCGCACTTACGATTTCGCCGGTGAAGGCCTTCTGGGTGATTGTTGTCTTTGCGGTGGTACAGCAGATCGACAACAATTTCATTTCATCGAAGCTCATTGAAGGAAAGCTGGGTCTACATCCTGTCGCAACCATATTTGCGGTACTGGTGGGAGGCGAGTTTTTCGGCATACTTGGCATGCTGCTGGCCGTACCGGTGATGGCCATTCTGCGTGTACTGGTGAATAAAGCGGTGGAAGCGATCGTATAAGGGCAAACAATTCTTGACACTTGATTTCTACTTATATAATATAAATTATATGCATTTGCGGAATGGATTGAATAGTACATAAAAAACATTGGATTAGAGGATGAAACGATGGAGAAACTGGGACTGAATGAGATAAGGGAACGTTATCTTAAGTTTTTCGAGGGCAAGGAGCATTTGCGCATGCCCAGCTTTTCGCTGGTTCCGCGCAACGACCCCAGCATTTTGCTGATCAATGCAGGAATGACACCGCTGAAGCCTTATTTCACCGGGACTGAGGAGCCGCCCCGCAAAAGGGTGACGACCTGCCAGAAATGCATCAGGACGCCGGATATCGAGAACGTTGGCAAAACCGCCCGACATGGCACTTATTTTGAAATGCTGGGTAATTTCTCGTTTGGCGATTATTTTAAAAAGGAAGCGATACCCTGGGCATGGGAGTTTGTCACGAAAGATCTTCAAATCCCTGAAGACAGGCTGTATGTGACGGTTTATCAAGACGATGACGAAGCTTTCGGCATATGGGAGCATGATATAGGATTGCCTGTTGAACGAATCGTAAGGATGGGCAAAGAGGATAATTTCTGGGAACACGGTACAGGCCCCTGCGGCCCCTGCTCCGAAATCTATTTCGACCGCGGCGCTGATAAGGGCTGCAGACAGCCGGATTGTAAGATCGGCTGTGATTGCGACCGGTATATTGAGTTCTGGAATCTGGTGTTCACCCAATTCAATAAAGAAGAGGACGGTTCCTACTCCAAGCTCCAGAAGAAGAACATCGACACCGGTATGGGTCTGGAGCGCCTGGCCTGCATCATGCAGGACGTGAACAATCTGTTTGAAGTGGATACTATCCGCAACATTTTGAATTATGTTTGCAGCAAGGCGGGGGTACAGTACGGGAAGTTCGCTGAAACGGACATATCCATTCGGGTCATTACCGACCATATAAGAAGTACGACCATGATGGTTTCCGATGGAATTCTCCCGTCCAACGAGGGCCGCGGTTATGTACTCAGACGGCTTTTGAGAAGGGCTGCACGCCATGGCCGGCTGATCGGCATCGACGGCGCGTTCCTTTTCGACGTGGCAAAGGTCGTCATCAGCGAATCCAGGGAGGCTTACCCGGAGCTGGCGGAAAAAGAGGATTACATCTGCAAGGTGATAAAAATAGAAGAAGAACGCTTCTCCGATACCATAGACCAGGGTCTGACCATTCTCAATGACTTCATTGCGGAAGTCAGGGCTGAAGGCGGGACGGTACTTCCGGGAGGAATGGTTTTCAAGCTGCATGACACCTACGGTTTCCCGCTGGATCTGACCCGCGAGATTGCCGGGGAAGTCGGACTGGGTATCGATGAGGAAGGTTTCAGGGCAGAGATGGGAGAGCAAAAGAAAAAAGCCCGCGAAGCCCTGAAGAGCAAGGAAGCGTCCGCATGGGGGCAGGACATGGCAGCAGGTCTGGACAAGAGCCTGAAAACGGAGTTTACCGGATATGAAAGCTACGAAACCCAGGCAGCGATTCTGTATGTGATACTGGAGGGCATCCAGGTGGATACTGCGCAGCAGGGCGACGAAGTTACTGTGATTCTGGACAGGACACCCTTCTATGCGGAAAGCGGCGGCCAGGTGGCCGATACGGGGTATATCAGGTCCGGAAACGGTGTGATGAAGGTCGGCGACTGCAGAAAGACTGCGGAAGGCCTGTACCTGCATATGGGTACGGTAGAGGAAGGGATCATCGAAAAAGGCGCCGCCGTCACGGCCGCAATCGATAAAGACAGAAGGATGGCTACAGCCAGAAACCACACGACTACCCATCTGCTCCAAAAGGCATTGAGAAATGTTCTGGGAGAGCATGTGACACAGGCAGGTTCCCTGGTTGGACCCGACAGGCTCCGTTTTGACTTCCACCATTTTTCACCCATGACGAAGGAAGAATTAAAGAAGGTGGAGAGGGAAGTCAACGTCAGGATACTGGAAAATCTGAAGGTAAATGTTCGGGAAATGCCGGTGGATGAAGCAAGGAGCCTCGGTGCCATGGCGCTTTTCGGCGAAAAATACGGCAATATCGTCCGTGTCGTGCAGACAGGCGATTACAGTATAGAGCTGTGCGGAGGCACACACCTTGCATCGACCGCCCAGGCAGGCCTGGTGAAAATTCTGGGAGAGAGCGGTGTGGCTGCTGGTGTCAGAAGAATTGAAGCACTGACCGGTGAAGGCGCATTGGAATATTTCAATGAAAAGGAAGAGCAGCTGAACAGCATTGCCGGTGCGTTGAAATCCTCACCGCAGGACAGCCTAAGGAAGGTTGAGACTCTGAATACGGAGCTGAAGGCCGCGCTGAAGGAGGTCGAGCAGTTGAAGGACAAGCTGGTGAGCGGCTCCTTTGACGAGGTTCTGGCAAAAGCAGCGGATATAAACGGAGTCAAGGCCGTAACGGCGCGTTTTGATCAATTGGATATGGATGCGCTGCGCAACACCTGTGAGACCCTGCGCAGCAGGCTGGGAACAGGGATTGCGGTGCTGGCTTCCGCATTCGGCGGCAAGGTCAGCTTCGTGGCCATGGCTTCGAAGGATGCGGTTGAACGAGGTGCCCACTGCGGAAACATTATACGTGAAGCCGCAAAAGCAGCGGGAGGCGGAGGCGGCGGACGTCCCGACATGGCTCAGGCGGGCGGCAAGGACGCAGCGAAAATTGACGAGGCATTGAAGTGCGCCATGGATGCGATAAAGGCGCAGGTAAAATAAAAGGAGCGGCACTGTACCGACATGCATACAGCAATAGCATTGCGCTGATGCTCATAAAATAAAAGAAAGAAGGGCTGGCTATGGAGCATTGTATTTTCTGCAAAATCATAGACAGGCAAATTCCATCCACTATTGTATATGAGGATGACAAGGTGCTTGCGTTCAACGACATCCAACCGGTTGCTCCGGTACATGTCATCATCATTCCGAAGGTGCATATTGCAAATGTAAACGAGCTTACCTCCGAAAACGCGGCCGTGCTGGGCGACATTCATCTGGCTGCACGAAAGATCGCTGAAAAGCTTGGAATAGCCGAAAAGGGCTACAGGCTTATCAATAACTGCGGATCGGCTGCAGGGCAGACGGTGTTACATTTGCATTACCATTTGATCGGCGGAGTGACGCTTGGCGCTAAAATCATTTAATTGTAAAAAGGAGCGGTGGAAATGAGTGAAGGGATCCTCGGCACGAATATTGTGGTTCAGGTCGGTTTCATCGTAAAGGATGTGAATGAGGCAAAAAAGAAATTCGCAGAGTTTTTGGGTTTACCCGAGCCTGAAGCCCACTGGACGGACGGTATAGAAAAATCACAGGCCGTGTACAGGGGCCGGCCATGCACTGCAAAGGCCAAACTGGCGTTTTTCAAGGTTGGCGAAACACTGGACATCGAGCTGATACAGCCGGATGAGCAGCCGTCCGTATGGCGCGAATTTCTTGAGGAAAAGGGGGAAGGCGTACAGCAC
>JAEZMC010000029.1 GCA_023435805.1 Bacillota bacterium
CTGTGACCTATTTCCTCCTCTTCATAATCTTCGGACCACTCCTGTATTTGCCCGTATTTTCCGATTTGCGGCTTTGGTAGCTTGTTCAATGCCTTTAGCAATTGCTCGGAAAACACTTCATCCGTTCCGAGTATTCCAGCTGCAGCGATACAGCTCCTAAAAAGTGCATGGATGATCTGACTGTCCATGGAAGGTCCCAGACAGAGAGACCCCTTTTCCCCATTTTCCAGAATGTACCTGTTCTCCGGTGAAACGGAAGGGCAGGTCACCAATCTTCCTTTATTATCCTCAATGAGAAAGTCTAGCAGGAATTCCGCCGCTTCCTTCATAGCCGGGTAAGCCCGCTCCAGGAATACGTCGTCCATACAGTACTCGTAATGCTCCCAAAGATGCAGGCACAGCCATGCCGCTCCCATAGGCCAATACGTCGCCGGTATCCATATATCCTGCGGTGCCGTATCCCCCCATATATCCGTATTGTGATGGGCTGTGAACCCCCTGCAGCCGTACATCACCCGGGCCGTTTTCCTTCCGGGCTCCCGCATCCGTTCAATGTGGTCGAACAGCGGCATGTGGCATTCAGATAGATTACAGACTTCTGCAGGCCAGTAATTCATTTCCGTGTTGATGTTAATGGTGTATTTGCTGTCCCATGGCGGAAGCATATCCTGATTCCAGATTCCCTGCAGGTTTGCCGGCAGTGTTCCCGGCCGGCTGCACGAAATCAGAAGATATCGTCCGAATTGAAAATACAGCATGATCAGCCCGTGATCCATACCGCCGCTTTTCATTATTTCCAGCCGCTCGGCCGTATCCAGGCCCTCCGGCCTGTCTATGCGATCCTCCGCGCCGATATGCAAGGATACCCTGTCATACAAACCGGAGTAATCCTTAACATGGCCGGCAAGCAATTCATCAAAGCCTTTTTTTGCAGCATGCTCCAGATACCCGGCGCATTTGGGTTCATAGTCCTTATGATAAAAGCTGGTGGCCGCTGACAGTATTAATGTGACCGCATCCGCGCCTTCAACGATGAGGTTTTCACCGATCGTATCAACACGGCCTCCTTCATTGACCGCCCTGACCATGGTACAGAACCTGACGCCTTTTTCGGCACCGCAGCTTGCATACAAGCAGATGGTATCCTGTCCTGCAGCCTTTACTGCATCAAGATACCTCCCCCTTTTCAGTGCTGCCGTGAAACTGATCGAACCAGGCCTGTCTGCACTGAGGCGAATGACCATTACCTGGTCTGCGGCACTGGAAAAATACCGGCGTGTATATTTCACTCCATCTGCCTTAAAGCTGACGGTCAACGTTGCATTCTCCATATCCAGTTCCCGTGTATAGCTTTCCACCGAAGCCTCACCGGTTTCAAAGTGCAGAAAAAGATCTCCCATCGTCTGGTAGGGACGCTGACTTTCCGGAACCCCTGAAAGTGATAATACGGCAAGCCTTTCAGCCTCTTTAATTTTCCCCTCAAACAGGAGCTTTCTTATTGTCGGGAGATTTCTCAGCGCATCCGGGTTGTTTCTGTCAACCGGATCCCCATACCAGATGCTGTCCTCATTGAGCTGAATTTGTTCCGAACTGACCTTCCCGTATACCATCCCCCCCAACCTGCCGTTTCCTATCGGAAGGGCCTCATTCCAGGATTCAGCCGGCTTTTTATACCAAAGTATGTGTTCCTGTTCATGTATGTGTTCCTGTTCATGTATGCGCTCTCTTGCAGACATGCTTCTTCCTCCCCCAGCTGTCCTTAAAACCTTGCCATTATTCCGTTACAAGCGAAATCGCTGCAGCAGAATGAGGCTGGATGAGCAGATCGATTATGATCTTATCCCCGTCCTGTATCCAGTCAACCGTTTCCTTTTCCAGTTCAGATGCATTCATCAATGTCTGAATCTGATTCCGGTCAAGGTAGGCAGGGCTTCCCATTTCGATCCACGTCCTTTTAGGATTTGCGTGTGTTTCGTCGATACGCTCAACAGATGCCGACCGAATGCCCTTTATTCCCTTTACTGTGATGCGGATCCGCTCTGCCCGGATTGGCGACAGCGGAATTTGGTGGTTGGCTATCAGGATTGTCATTCCTTCCTGATCTTGAGAAGCAAAACAATCCAATGTGGAACTGACCTCATGAACATCCATTTCCAGCCTGTCGCCGTTTATATAGGATAAAAGCTGGAACGCACGGTAGGAAGGCTTCGGAATCCCATGGAGGTTCATTAAACCGAAGCCCCCATGGAATGGTAAGGAACTGAGACCGCATTCTTCGAATATATCGGAAAAAGTCCAGAAGGAATAGCAATCCAACAGACCCATATTATCCGTAATGGTCTTTACAATAAACGCAGCGTTATAAGGGGTATCATGATAAGCATCTCGTGGACTCGGCGAGTTGTTCCATTCCGTATAATACAACGGCAGCGGGCCGGCCTCCTCCAATGCTTTTTTGACCCGTACAGTCAATACCCCGCGTATCGAACGGGCCATCTGCTCCTCCATGTTCAAACCAAGGCCAAATGCCGCATCCGTGGGATAATGATGCGTTGAAATGAAATCCAGCGGAACGTTCTGCTTACTGCAAAACTCCCTGAACTCCGGTATCCACGCGTCAATTGCCGTAGAAGGCCCGCCCACCGCGAGCTTGCTGTCGGCTTTTTTGACCGCCAGCGCCGCGCTTTGATA
>JAEZMC010000162.1 GCA_023435805.1 Bacillota bacterium
TGGACCGTGCGGAAATAAAATTATACTACGGGGCGGCATATTACCCGGAGCTCTGGAATGAGGAAGTACTGGCACAGGACATAAAATATATGAAGGAAGCCGGTATCAATGTGGTGAGGATGGGCGAATTCGCCTGGTCCACAATGGAACCTCACCAAGGCGAATTTCATGTGGACTTCTTCAGTCCGGTTATCAAAAAGCTGTATGACAACGGTATCGAAACGGTTCTCTGTACGCCGACACCGACTCCGCAGGTGTGGATATCACACGGACATCCCGAGAGGATGCTGGTTGACGACAAGCTTGTTACCATGACTCACGGGGGTCGGCAGCAGGTATGCACAAACAATCCGTTTTTCAGGGAAAAGGCGGCCGTTATTATTGAAAAGATGGCTGAATTCTACGGCAGACACGAAGGCGTGATAGGATGGCAGATCGATAACGAATTGAAGGGCAATGTATCGGAGTGCTACTGTTCCACCTGTAAAAAGCTCTGGCATGAGTGGCTGGAAGAGCGGTACGGTTCGATTGACAAGCTGAATTCCGAATGGGGTACGCACATATGGAGCCAGTTTTACGAAAGCTTCGAGCAGGTACCACAGCCGCTGTATTCGCCTGCGGGACAGAGTCCGTCGCTGATGTCGGCCTATAAAAGATTTTCGAGGGAGCATGCGGCCAGGTTTGCCAGGGAACAGGCCGAAATCATACGGAAGCATTCGCCGCTGCCCATTACCCACAATTCCAGCCTCAACCATTACATAGATAATGAAAAGACCTTTGACGCTCTTGATTTTGTTTCCTTTGACCATTATTCCACAAGCAGTGAATATTACAGGATGCTTTATTACCTGGATACATACAAAACAATAAAAAGAGATACACCCTTCTGGGTGATGGAAACATCGCCGGGTTTTTGTGGAAATGGGCTGGGATACCAGGCTATACACAGCAACGGCTATTTGAAGGCTGAATCAGCCGCCGCATACGCTTCAGGAGCCGAAGGCTTCAGCTACTGGCTGTGGAGGCAGCAAAGAAGCGGAATTGAGCAGACACACGGTTCCGTGCTCAACAGTTGGGGCTCGCCTTCCGTGGGTTTTAAAAACGTTGTGGAAGCCGGTAAATTGAAGAACAGGCTTGAAAAGGCATTTGCCGGAACGGTGCCGGTGCGCGCAGGGCTTGCTGTGAGCTATTCGGACACTGCCAGACTGTTTTTCCTGTCCGAACCGCTGGAAAGCCGCACAATGAATTATGTCGAAGTGATGGCGGATTGGTACCGAATGATTTTAGAGATGGGAATACACAGGGATTTTGTTTTTGAAAGCTGCAGCTTTGAGGGCTATAAAATCCTGATGACTCCCTTTATGCCACATCTGCCCGACGATTATATCAGCAGAGCATTAAAATTCACAGAAGCAGGCGGGATATGGATCGTCGGCCCCGTAACCGGTATAAGGACCTGCGAGCATACCGTACATACGGATTTTGCCCTTGGCGGGCTGGAAAAGCCAGCCGGAGTGAAAACCACCTACCATTACCCGATGACCGGCAGTGGAGCTTCGGGCGAAGCGTTTGGCGCGGAGGCTGTCTTGTCGCTGTGGAGCAGTGTTTTTGAATGCGACGGCGCAATCGCTATGGGACTGACCGGAGGCGGTGTGACGCCGGGATTGCCGTTCATTACGGAAAATCGGTATGGAAAAGGGAAAATTGTTATGGTGGGGTCGATGCCGGAGGGAGATCAGGGCAGGAAGCTGCTGCAAAAAATGATCAGGCATTACGCTGAAGAAGCGGGGCTTTTCCTGCAGCATGAATCGGTATCGGAAGGCACCGTCATCATACCCAGGCAAGGCGAGGGATTGATTCAATGGGTGGTTATCAATATGAACGGACACGGAGGAACGCTCACTGTTCCGGCCGGGTGCATGGACTTGTTTGCCGGAGTCCGTATAGCCGAAGGGGAAACCGTGACGCTGGAATCATATGACTGCAAGGTGCTTCAGTTCGATTCCAAGGCAGAGCATGTCCGGACATGAAGAAATGCATGCAGCGGACGGGATAAATTTAATAAATATGCCTGGTATGAACGCCCGGTAAATACTTCAGATATTTACCGGGCGAGACCGGATTTACCACTTCGGCGCATATGGATACGGGCATTTTGATGCGGACAGCTTCGCTCTGATTTCAACGAGGCAGCCGCAGTGTCTGCAAGTGGTGCCATATTGCAGACTCGAGCAGGTTTTACAGTGTGCAAGCCTTGCCTGGTATTCTTCTTCCGTCACCACTTTTATATCTTTGATTCTCATTGTTTCGCCGAACAGTTTTTTGATTTCCTCGGGGCTCAGCCTTACGGATGCCGAGCAGCCCTTGCATTCCGATATTTCCATGTTGCAGCCTCCTGTCTACCGACGTTTGTCTTTTCAACGGGTTGACGCCGGGTATTATTCCAGCGTCAACATTGTAACGGACATCGGCTTGAGCTTTATTTCAAATTTCCCGTTCTGAACAGTGATATCTTTCAAGGCCGACGGCTTGACGTTTTCAGGTGCTTCAAAGGTATTGTGTGCATTCATGGCATGGTGCGCAAGCACGGTGCCGGAAGCTTTGGAGCAGTCTGCACCTCTGAGCTCGAAGCCGATATCCATACCACAGCCGGGGTTCAGGTTGCAGATGGATACATGGATTCTGCCTTCGTCATCCATGGAGGAGGAAACACTGAGAGCCGGGATGCTTTCATCCCCGAGTGTGTACCCCGAGGCCTCGCATTCCGTATGCAGCAATTCGGCATCCATGTGCGCCTTGTACATATCAAATACATGATAGGTAGGCGTGAGCAGCATTTTCTCACCTTCCGTCAATATCACTGACTGCAGCACATTGACCAGCTGTGCGATGTTGGCCATACGCACCCTGTCGCAATGTGCGTTGAAGATATTGAGCGTGGCTCCTGCGACCAGTGCATCTCTCATGGAATTCTGCTGATAGAGGAAGCCCGGGTTGGTTCCCGGTTCAACGTTATACCAGGTGCCCCATTCGTCTACAATCAGGTCAACGCGTTTTTCAGGGTCATACACGTCCATGACGGTGGAGTGCTTCGTTATGAGCTCTTCCATGCGCAGGCAATTTCTCAGCGTGCTGAACCAGCCCGTTTCGTCAAATTCAGTTGCAGAGCCTTTGTCCGCCCACACGCCGGTTGGTATCGTGTAATAATGCACGCTTAGTCCGTCCATGAATTTACCGGCTTCGCGCATCAGTACTTCCGTCCAGTGATAATTGAAATCGCTGGCTCCGCAGGCAATTTTAAATATTTTATTGTCACCGTAATTTCTGACATAGGTCGCGTAACGCCTGTATTCATCGGCGTAATATTCAGGGCGCATATTACCGCCGCAGCCCCAGTTTTCATTGCCCACTCCGAAATATTTCAGCCTCCAGGGCTCCGGCCGGCCGTTCTGCCGGCGCAGGTCGGACATCGGAGACTGGCCGTCGAAGGTCATGTACTCCACCCACTGCTGCATCTCATTTACCGTACCGCTTCCCAGGTTTCCGTTTATATACGGCTGTGCACCGGTCAATTCACAGAGCCTGAAAAATTCATGGGTACCGAAGCTGTTGTCCTCCACGACGCCGCCCCAATGTGTGTTGATCATCCTGGGACGTTGGCTGGCTGGACCGATGCCATCCTTCCAGTGGTATTCGTCGGCAAAACATCCGCCCGGCCAGCGGAGTACAGGAATTTTAAGCTTTTTCAATGCTTCGAGGACATCGTTGCGGATTCCGTCGGTATTGGGGATGGGAGAATCCTTGCCTACCCAGATGCCCTCATAGATGCATCTGCCCAGATGCTCAGAAAAATGACCATAAATGTTTTTGTTGATTTTCCCCTTTTTAATGTCTGCATTCACCTGCAGCTTGATCATTTGATACCACTCTCCTTATTTTAGTTGTTTGGTTCCTGTCAATGTTTGTTATGCAGCCGGACAGCGTATTCCTCAGGAATGGTCAATCCATTCTTTTAATCGAATCTCTCAGGATCAACGTAGCCGGCAGCATGATCCGTTTGCCTGCAGATTCGGCGGATGGTTTTTCCAGTATCGTGAACAGCTCCTTTATAAGAAGCTTCATATTCAGGTCGAAGGTGGAGAGCGCAGGCGAATATTCAGCGGAAAGGGGAATGTTGTCACAACCCAGTACGGAAATATCCCCGGGTATCTTCAGACCGCTCTCCTGCAAACGCTTCATGAAGCCTGCGGCCATCCAGTCATTTGCAGCGAATACGGCCGTGGGGCCGTTCCCGCGTCTGGTTTTTTGCAGATAAAGGTCGCCGAGATGATAGCCTCCGGACCAATTCATCCTGTCTGTGACGGTTTCGGCATGAATATTCAGTTTTTTTGCCGCGTCCAAAAAGCCTTTTTTTCTAAAAAATGCGGATGGATATTTTTCGGGACCTGCCAGATGCATGACCTTCCTGTGGTGATGGCTGAATAAAATTTTTGCTGCTTCACAGCCTATTTTATAGTCGTCAAAGCTTATTTGCGTTATATCGGAAAGCCAGGGATATTCCTGGATGGAAACAACGGGGTTGTAAAATGATGCCAACATATTCAGCACGGAGCTGTCAAGAAGCCCTATTACGATGAGCGGAGTTCCGGGCTGCGACGAAACAGGCTTTTGGGGATCTGCCATGATCAGGTTGATGGAGTGTTTTGCAGCCTCATTTGTAAACTCTGCGAGAAATTTATTGTAAAAAGGGTCGTTGCTCTTTATGTCGGGGGAACAGAGGAGGCTGATACTGTTCATTTTGACCAGTGGTGTTATGTACGTGCCCTTGCCTTGCAGCTGGACCAGCAGTCCTTCTTCGGACAGTTTCTTTAAAGCGGTTCGTATGCTTAACCGGCTTACATCAAGCTGCTGGGAAAGTGCTCGTTCGGAGGGTATTTTAACAGAGGTGTTTGAACGCAGGCTGAGAACCTGCTGCCGCAGCTTTTCCAGTATAATTTCCTTGACAAGGGGAGCTTCATTAAATTCAGCCAATAGAGCATACCTCGCAAACCAATTATATACCATTATAATACCATGCATAAAACATCGAGTCAAACGGTACATGAAAAGCTGCTTGAAATACAGCCCTGCCGGGCTTATTTGTCGGATGCTTAACGGCAGCAGCTTAGCTTCAGCGCAAAATTTCCGGATTTCAATAATTGGAGCGTTGTGAGTAGTGTGATATAATCAGGGAAGATTAAATTTATGATGGTTGGGCTGTTATAGCAGAGGAGTAAACTGAATGAAGCTGCCGGGTGCATTTACGGATAAGATGAGAAAATTGATGGGGGAAGACGAGTACGGAGAGCTGGAGGAGGCGTTGAACGGCCAGAGACAGTACGGACTGAGGGTGAATACATTAAAAGCGGACCGGGAACGGTTCATAAAGGCTTCACCCTTTCAACTGGCACCTGTGCCGTGGACGACCGACGGCTTTTACATTTCTGCTGAAGATGCTCCGGGCAGGCATCCTTATTACCACGCCGGCGTGTATTACATTCAGGAGCCCAGCGCCATGCTGCCGGGACAGATACTGGGAGCGCAGCCGGGGGAGAAGGTGCTGGATCTGTGCGCCGCACCGGGAGGGAAAACCGTTCAGATCGCTGCAGCCATGAAGGGAAGAGGCCTGCTGGTTTCCAATGACATCAGTGCCGAAAGGGTCAAAGCCCTTGTTAAAAACATTGAACTCTGCGGTGTAAGGAATGCCGTTGTATTGAATGAAACGCCGGAGAAGCTGGTACGGAATTTTCCCGGATATTTTGACAGGATCATCATCGATGCGCCTTGCTCGGGAGAAGGCATGTTCAGAAAGGACGAGGCGGCGGTAAAAAGCTGGGAGAGCTTCAAATGCGAACGGTGCACACAGCTTCAGGAGCCAATACTTGAAAATGCCCATTTAATGTTGAAGCCAGGGGGAACACTGGTCTATTCCACCTGTACCTTTTCCCCCGAGGAAGACGAACAGATGATCGCCAGATTTATAGAACGCCATTGGGAATATGATATGGAAGAGATACCGAAGATAGCCGGTATGGAAGGCGGAAGGCCCCAATGGGCGGATGGCGGAAGGGACTTTGAACGGGCAGCGAGATTGTGGCCTCACAGGGTAAGGGGTGAAGGCCATTTTGTCGTAAAGCTGGTAAAAAAACATATAACGGAAGTGCCGGAAGAGAGGGCTGAGTTTGCTTCCGCCTATTTGAACGAAGGAATATTTGACGGCAGTGGCGCAGGAAAAGGTACGGCCGGCAAGACCGGTGCGGTCGGAGCTTTGGAAGCTGCG
>JAEZMC010000175.1 GCA_023435805.1 Bacillota bacterium
ACCCGCAACCTGCTGATTACAAATCAGCTGCTCTACCGATTGAGCTACATCAGCCTACGGACAAAATTGGTGCCTCAGGACAGAATCGAACTGTCGACACAGGGATTTTCAGTCCCTTGCTCTACCGACTGAGCTACCGAGGCATATGCCCCAAAGGATGTCCTTTGGGGCAATCAAGACCCCCGTGATGGGGGCAATCTGGCGACCCGGAAGGGGCTCGAACCCTCGACCTCTAGCGTGACAGGCTAGCGTTCTAACCAACTGAACTACCGGGCCATATATTGCAGAGAGCTTATCTCTGCAATGAAGGATCTCGTTTTGCAAGAATCCTGGTGGGCACTATAGGGCTCGAACCTATGACCCCCTGCTTGTAAGGCAGGTGCTCCCCCAGCTGAGCTAAGCGCCCTCGTACCGCTCTTGCCGAGCGACAATAAATAGTATACAAAAATAATATTTCAAAGTCAATATCAAAATGCACATTAAATAAAGATTATCGTCGGTGTTCTAAGGATTACTGTTTTATGCTTCTTCATGCTCGGCGGCATGCATTTCCCAAAACACGCTTAAAATACGCCTATATCAGCTCTTTGAGCTCTTCCTCCGTAAAATGGTACCGCTTGTTGCAGAAATGACATTGAAGCTCCGCTCCGTGCTGTTCCTCCGCCATTTCAAGCAATTCCTTCGCGCCGAGGCTGATCAGATTACGTTCCATCCTATCGCGGCTGCAGTTGCACAGGTAGCTGCAGGGTGTTTTCTCCGTAATCTCAAGCCCCTTTTCACCGAGCAGTTTTTCCAGTACGCCTGACGGATCTATGCCTTCCGACAGCATATAGGTTATGGAATCAGCCAGCATCACCTTCTCTTCCAAATATTCCACCAGGCTTTCATCTGCTCCGGGCATCAGCTGGATCATATATCCTCCAGCATTTACAACATTTTCATCTGGCCCGACCAGAACCCCCAGCGATACAATGGTCGGCACCTGTTCCGAGTAAGCGTAATAATAGGCCAGATCCTCGCCGATCTCGCCGGAAACCAGGTCCACATACCCTACATACGGTTCTTTCAGACCCAGATCCTTTATAACATTGAGATATCCGTTTTTCCCAACCGCTGCGGCAACATCAAATTTTCCGACCGCATTGAGCGGCAGATAAACCTGTGGATGGTAGACATAACCGCGTACGTTGGAATGGGAGTCTGATACGGCAATAATCCCCCCAAGTGGTCCGTCACCTTTTATCTGCAAGGTCAGGACATCTTTTTCATTCTTAAACATTCTTGACATCATGGCAGCTGCCGTCAGCGTCCTGCCCAGTGCGGCAGAAGCGACACCGGAGGTTCCATGCACGGCATGGGCTTCCTGTACAAGTCCTGTCGTTAGTGCTGCAAAGGCTCTTATCTGGCCTTCTGCAGCTGTGGCTCTTATGATATGGTCTTCCATTGTTGCTCCTTTAAACAAACCGGATTTGAATATGATAAAACCCCGATAGGTCGTATCGGGGTTTTGCATGCTGGCTTAGATTTATGTTAAAGTTTCACAAACTTTAATTACATAGCCCTCGTTACGTTTGCAGCCTGGGGGCCTTTGGCACCTTCAACTACATCGAACTCTACTTCAGCACCTTCTTCGAGGGTCTTGAACCCATCCATAGTAATTGCTGAAAAGTGAACGAACACGTCGTTTCCGTTTTCTCTTTCAATGAAGCCAAAACCCTTCTCAGCATTAAACCACTTAACTCTTCCTCTTTGCATTACTAAAAACCTCCTGAATTTAACTTGGGCCTGGCTGCACATTATGCCTTTTTTGCCAGACCTTTTTAAGTGTAACACATCCTTTCATGGCTTGTCAATGATGAAGATTACATAATCCCAATCCTGTCACCGCGAAAGTTTCCTTAGAAATGTTATGTTTTTATATTTACCACATTTGCAATTGATTATTCAAATCAAAACCAGTAAATTTATCCTTCTTTTTTGCAAACATAAAACTGCCTTTCATCCCTGTCCGACGGCTTTTTAAAACCAAAACCGCCATATATCGCGTCAAGCCTTAACCCAGCAGCTTTTATCATAGCAGCCAGCTCCTCGCCGGAGTACGCACGCTCATAATGCACCTCATCAAACCTCCGGTAGAGCTCGCCTTCCCTGGCAAAGAACGTAAGGTCGAAACGGCATATTCTGCTCGCCCTGTCATAATTATTCTGCCATATGTAGGATACATCATCATCCGTCTGGTAAAATACATTCGACGAAAGGATATGCTCAAGCTTATAGGGCGTATTAATATCAAAAATGAATAGTCCGCCCGGGTTCAGGTAATTGTTCACAAGCTTGAAAAGACGCTTGAGGTCGTTTTTGTAGGTAACATAATTTACACTGTCCAAAAGACACGTAATCACGTCCACTGTTCCGTAAAGCTCAAAGGAAGTCATGTCCTGGTTTAAAAAGAGGATGTCCGCACCGGCCTCCAGGGCTTTTTTCCGGGCACAGCTCAGCATTTCCGGAGATGAATCAATGCCGATCATCTCGCAGCCTTTCTTAGCCATTTCCAGGCAGAAGCTGCCCGTTCCGCACCCCAGGTCCGCGACCAGTCCTGGTTCCAGCCTGTTTCTCCTGCATATCTCTTCTATATAGCAGGCCCACTCCGAGTAATCTATATCACCCATCAGCCTGTCATAATAAAATGCAAAATCATTATAAATCGCTATCACCCCACCCGGTTATTCAAAACGGACATTTTGGCAGCACACAGCAGGTATGCGGCACCTCTTTACAATATTACTCCAACTCCGGCAAAAAAGAAAGGAGCTGCTTGCTACAGCCCCCTCTGCTCCGGTTTGACGTCCGTACCGGTTTTTCTTCTTTTTGATACCAGCCCGCCAATTTTGCCGGTTTCTTTTGGTGAGAG
Organism: Bacillota bacterium; assembly: GCA_023435805.1. Taxonomy (GTDB): domain Bacteria; phylum Bacillota; class Clostridia; order Acetivibrionales; family DTU013; genus JAEZMC01. The sequence continues at coordinate 2,912 of JAEZMC010000175.1, forward strand.
GCTCTTCCATCCGAATTTCAACACTTTTTCGGCAAGCCCCAGTTCACTTGCTATTTCAAATTTTAGCATATCCTGCTGTTTTTCCATCTCTCACACCTCTTACGAATTATTTATAGGTATTTTGCGGAAAAATCAGCCTTTTATACGTTATTTTGAAGCCATTTTATCCTTTATTGTTTCAATGGCGGATTTAAGCTGTATGTCCTTGTCCTTGGGAATCTGCGACACAGGTGTGTTCTTGTACTCCGCCGCCACGTCAATTTCGATATCCGGCTTGATGCCTATCCCCTGTATGCAGACTCCTGACGGAGTAAAATACCTGGATATGGTTACCTTGATGCCTGAACCGTCGCTGAGCTGCCGCAGCTCCTGCACAAGGCCTTTCCCAAAGGTCTTGGTTCCCACCAACGTGCCCCAGGCATTATCCTTCACCGCTCCTGCAAGGATTTCCGAGGCGCTGGCGCTGTTTCCGTTTGTCAGAACAGCTATCGGAACATCAAGGTTGGATTTGTTTGACAGCTTTACCTGCCTTTTTCCCTCCCGGTCCTCCGTATACACGATCGTACCCTCGGGAAGCAGCCTATCTGCGATTTCTACCACCTGTTCATACGATCCGCCGGGATTATCCCTAAGATCGATTATAAGGCCCTTAATGCCCTTTGCAAGCATTTTATCGAGATCATTTTTAAAGTATTTTGCTATTTCGCTGTCAAACATAACAAGTTTGATATAGCCGATATTGCCATCAAGGATTTCACTTTTGATGTTAGACGCTTTTATCCTTTTCCGTGTTATGTCAAATTGATGGTATTTATCTTCAGAAGGCCTGTAAACGGTTATTTTAACCTTGGTGTTTTCTGTCCCTTTGATCATGCTGATAATCATATTTTCATCACGGATAGCTGTAACGTCTGTATCATCAACCTTCACGATTTTGTCGCCCTGTTTGATTCCCGCCAGCTTTGCCGGCGAATTGTCAAAGGGTTCAATGACCGTCAGCAGCCCGTTTGTATCCGTGTTTACCGTAACACCGATGCCGACATAGCTTCCCTCCGATTTTTCCATGAAAGCCTTCATCTGTTCCTTCGTAAAATAAACAGTATACGGATCCTTCAGAGAATTTGCCAGGCCGCCTACCGCTCCTTCTATCAGTGTGTTTTCATCGACCTCTTGGTAATAGTCGTCTATAAGGATCTTCCGTACCTGATTGAACTTGTTCACATTTTCAGCACTGACGGTTTTTGCATCAAAGCTGATCGTATATCTGTTACTATACGAAATGACTTCATAAATCACTACCGTGGTTGCAAATATCGAGAGAATAACTGCAGCTGCTGCAATAACGGCAACTTGCCGGAATGAAAACTTCCTATCCATAAATCACGCTCCTCAAACAAGCTGGTTCTATATATCTTATGCGTCCATAAAAACAAATAACCCCGGTTTTTATACCAGGATTAAAGGGAACGCGGCATATCCCCCGGGAGTCCGGCATACTGACAGCAACGGCGGGAATGTCTCTGCACTGGAGAAGAGCCCATTCCGCCGAATAAAACAACCAGGTGCCGGCAGCAGGAAATGCTGCCTTTTATTTAAGCTGTTTGTATGTTAATTTAAATTATTTGCTCAAATACCCAGACAACGGATTTTTCGGCACACCGTCCACCCTGACTTCGAAATGCAGGTGGGGTCCGGTGGATAATCCCGTGCTGCCGACTTTTGCGATCACTTCTCCTGCCTTGACTTCATCCCCTGCCTTTACAAGAAGCTTGCTTGCATGGGCATACAGTGTGGTAATACCGCCGCCGTGGTCAATTACGACCATTTTACCGTAACCGCCGCTATTGTCGTACTGTGCCATGATGACCGTACCCTTGTTGGCCGCTACGATGGAATTACCGGAATCCGCCCCTATATCGATACCGGTGTGCATTTTGTATTTCCTAAGGATCGGATGCTTTCTCGTCCCGAAGCTCGATGTAACGTTTTGAGAACTGGGAACCGGCCAGGTCATGGTCCCGCCGGCATATTTTTTGTTCTTCTTTGAAAGGTTCTTAATGACGCTGTTCAGCCTGTTGGATTCGGCAATCTGCGCATCAATATCCTTTTCAAGCTTGGCAAGCTCTGCCTTGCTTCTGGTAATCTGGTTTTCAAGCTCCGCTCTTGACGCTTTCAGCGAAGTAAGCCGTTCCTTCTTGTCGCTGGCTTTTTGCTCAAGCAGTTGCTTGGCCTGCTGCTGCAGCTGCTTTTTATATTCGACATCCAGCTTTGCTTCGTTCAGGTCATTAATTATTTCGTTATCATTTCTGGAAATGACGGACATGTACTGCAGTCTTTCATAAAATTCAACAAGGTTCTTTGATTCAAACAATATATCAAGCTTTGTGGTGCTTGAATTCTGGTACATGACCTTCAGTCTTGTTTTCAGCAGCTCACGCTGCTGGTTGTAATTCGCCTCAGCTTCTGCGAGCGCCTTTTCAGTCTGCCTGAGGTTTTCCTCCGCATCGCCTATTTGCTTGACAAGCTCCGCATACGCATTATTCTCTGCAGCCTGTGCATTTGCCACACTCTTCTTCTGTTGCTCGAGCTTTGCCTTTTCTTCAAGGACCTTTTTCTTATCCGCATTCAGTTTGCCGATCCGACTGTCAACTGATGATTTCGCATTCTTTGCCGAGCTTAGTTCATCCGCCATTACAGGCATAACAGATGTTACCAGAAAAACAGCAACAAGAAGAGTTACAATCGCCAATCTTTTCACTAAACCAAACCTCCGTACTTAAATATATATTTCAGGGATATCCCCTTACACCCGCAGATGTCTTCGTATCGACAGAAAGCTCCCAATGGCGCCGACAATTACTCCGATTGCCGTATAGGATATGATCATCTCAAACCAGATATCATTAATCCGGATCATTTTGATCAAATCTGTCTCCATCGATAAAAGGTCTGTTGAAAATTTCCCTTCAATGGCATTATAACCGTATGAGGATATAATAAACGCAAGAACCGCTCCCGCTAATCCAATTATAACACCTTCTACCACAAAAGGCCAGCGTATAAACCAATCTGTGGCACCGATATATTTCATAATGTTAATTTCCTTGCGTCTTGCAAACACAGTAAGCTTGATTGTATTTGATATAATAAATATCGATATCACTAAAAGTATGATCAACATGAAGCTGCTTATAAATTTAACCCAATAGGATACTCTTGATATGATCTCAATCGTATCCTGTGAATAACTTACTTTTTCAATACCACTGGTGGTTTCAAGGGCTCTGACCACTTCGTTGCTGTCGGCCGTATCCTTCAATTTTATTATGAAGGAAATGGGAAATATATTTTCATCATAGCCTTCCAGCACCGCTGCATCCTTACCGAGCCGCTCTTCCATTTTCTTAAGCGCTTCCTGTTTTGTCACCTTTTGATATGTAGCAATTTTCTCGTTATTTTTTATACTGTTCTCCACCATCTGCACCTGGGTATCGTCCAGCACGGGATAACAGAAGGCCTCAAGCTGTGGCTGCTCCTTCAGCATGTTGATGTTCAGCTCCAGATTGAACGCAATCAAAAGGAAAAAACCGAAAATAACGAGCGTCGCCACCACAATAATAATCGACGCAAGTGACATCAGCTTGTTTCTATATGAATTGATAAAACCTTCTTTAACTATATGCCTGACTGTTCTTATCCTCATCCCTGTATTGTCCTTTCTCCTGATCCCTTACAATTAAACCCTTGTTGATTGACACCACGCGTTTTTTCATTTCGTCCACGATGGACTTTTCATGGGTGGCGACAATGACGGTGGTTCCCCTATGGTTTACTTCACTCAGGAGCTTCATAATTTCCCATGACGTTTCCGGATCCAAATTGCCGGTAGGCTCATCAGCAATCAACAGCGCAGGGTTGTTGACAAGAGCTCTCGCCAGCGCCACCCTTTGCTGCTCACCACCGGAAAGCTGGCTCGGATAGACGTTTGCCTTCCTGCTCAGGCCGACAAGTGCGAGCGCCATGGGTACCTGCCTTCTTATTTCCTTTGGCAGCGCTTCGGTAATCAGCATGGTAAAGGCAACGTTTTCATAAACGGTCTTGTTCGGCAGAAGCCTGAAATCCTGAAATACAACACCAAGGCTTCTTCTGAGATAAGGTACTTCATATCTGGGCATGGCGGACACATCATAACCGTTTACGTAAACCTCGCCTTCGGTTGCATCCTCTTCCTTCAACAGCAGCTTGACAAGCGTGGATTTACCTGAACCGCTCGGTCCTACAAGGAATATAAATTCGCCTTTTTCTATTTTTAAGTTGACAGTATTCAGCGCAACAGTTCCATTGGAATACTTTTTGACTACATTTTTTAACTCAACCACCGAAACACTCCCCCAAATAAAATCAAAAAGAAACACTCATTTCAATATCTGGTCAAACGGTTATAATCGTTATTATTTCTACAAAAACCGCCAAAATCCTGCTAAAATTTGTGGCAGCCTGTGACAATTTTATTTTTTATATTCAAAAGCATCAGGGTTTATCCGCTCTGTCCAGATATTTTTTAACAAGCATGGCAACCTTGAATATAATTGCGTCATCAAAGTTCCTCAGGTCAAGCCCTGTAATCTTCTGAATCTTGTCCAGCCTGTACACCAGTGTATTCCTATGGACATAAAGCTGTCTGGAGGTCTCACTGACATTCAGGTTGTTTTCAAAGAATTTCTGTATGGTAAAAAGAGTTTCCTGGTCGAGTGCTTCAAAAGAGCCTTCCCGGAATACCTCTTTCAGAAAAAGCTTGCAAAGCGTCGTGGGCAATTGGTATATCAATCTTCCGATTCCGAGATTGTTATAATTGATGATCGCTTTGTCATTTTCAAAAATACTGCCGATCTGAAGCGCTGTCTGCGCTTCCTTGAAGGAACGCCCGATATCCCTTACGCTGTCGACAATGGTCCCGATGCCGATCTGAGCTTTAATCATTAACTCGGTATTGAGAGTGTCAATGATGGCCTTGGCGGTCTTATCCATTTCTCTGTAATCATCCGCAGCCTTGATTTCCTTGATCAGCACCGTATTCTCCTCGCTCAGTGCGATGACAAAATCCTTCACTTTGTTTGGAAACAGGCTCTGAATGACTTCATGGGACTGAATGTCCTTCAGCTTATCCGACTTTATCAGAAATACCGCGCGGTATACATCAAAGGGTATGTGCAATTCCTTTGCCTTCAAAGAAATGTCTCCCGGCAAAATATTATCCGTAATGATATTTTTGAAGAAATTGCCCTTGTCGAATTTTTCTTCATAATAATTTCGTGCATTTGTAACATTGATGGCGATTAGTGAAAGGAACTTTTTACTGTGTTCGCCCTCCATATTGATGAAAACAATGAATTCCAGTTTGTTTTTGAGATAGACCTTTTGAAAAAGCTGCCCGTCGATTTCACAAAAGCTGCTTTTTATACCCAGAACCTCAGTTGTGGACGGATGAATACATCCTACTGTGGTTTCCTGCGTACAGCCAAGTATCAGGCCTGTTTCATCCATTACACCGAATTCGCTGTCTATGGCTTCCCGTATTTGGTTGACAAGATTCTGGAACAGCTTCACGTGCGTACCTCCTGGTATCGGGTGTTTTTCCGCTCTTTATGCGTCCCCTGCCGTCTTCCGGACTAAGGAAATATTTCCGGTCAAATTGCCTGCTGAAGTATGTCCTCTCACATTATACTACTTGTAAATAAAAAGAGGAAGATAAAATATCTCCCTCTTCTGCTTGATTCACTATTATTATTAGTTTACAATCGTTTTTTCTGTCTCTTTGTCGAAAAGGTGAACCCTGTTGGTGTCGATGGCGATCTTCACCGTATCACCGGATCTGGTCTTTGTTCTCGGGTTAACCCTTGCTGTGCAGCTGATTTCATCAATAAACATGTGCAGCAGTGTTTCGGAACCGAGCATTTCAACGACTTCAACTCTGGCGTTTACGATGCTGTCAGGCATGGATTCCAGGAATACCGCCTCGTCATGCATGCTTTCAGGCCTGATTCCCATGACAACTTCCTTGCCGATGTAGTCTGTACCTTCGAGCTTCTTGGCTTTGCCTTCAGGAAGTTTGATGTCGTTATCGCCAAATTTGAGGTGAACTCCTTCACCGCGCTTCTCGATCGTGACATTGATGAAGTTCATCTGCGGGCTGCCGATGAAGCCTGCAACAAACATGTTAACGGGTCTGTCATAAAGTGAAGTAGGCGTATCGACCTGCTGGATGAGACCGTCCTTCATAACGACGATCCTGGTACCCATGGTCATAGCTTCCGTCTGGTCATGTGTAACGTATATGAAAGTCGTATTGAGTTTCTGATGGAGCTTGGTGATCTCAAGTCTCATCTGCACCCTCAGCTTGGCGTCGAGGTTGGAGAGCGGTTCGTCCATGAGGAATACCTTGGGGTCACGAACGATTGCACGACCAAGAGCAACCCTCTGTCTCTGACCGCCTGAAAGAGCCTTTGGCTTTCTGTCAAGCAGATGTTCTATTTCAAGTACCTTTGCAGCTTCGTGAACTCTCTTCTTTATTTCATCCTTTGGTGTCTTTCTAAGTTTAAGACCGAATGCCATGTTATCAAAAACGGTCATGTGAGGATACAAAGCATAGTTCTGGAAAACCATCGCGATGTCTCTGTCTTTAGGCTGTACATCATTTACCAGTTTGTCTCCGATGTAAACTTCACCTTCGGAAATTTCTTCAAGTCCGGCAACCATTCTCAAAGTCGTCGTTTTGCCACAACCCGACGGACCTACAAGGATAATAAATTCCTTGTCTTCTATGTCCAGATTGAAATCACTGACTGCTGTAACGCCGCCCTCATACCTTTTGTAAACGTTCTTAAGCTTTACACTTGCCATTTTTTCCCCTCCCATATATTTATATACGGTTTACGATACTATATACACTATATCATGCCGGTACTTTTTCAACTAGTACACTTTTCAACAAAATTAAAAAATCGTATTTAGTAACTTTGCATAATGCATCTTTTCACATTATATACTTCTGTCAGGCAGATCAGTGTTTGGTTTTACCAATCATTATTGCATTTTTATGCATTTGGTTGTATAATTATAAAAATTGAAGTCATCCAAATTGCCCGCTTACGCGCCGTTTCTGTAAAGACGGAAAAGTGCGGCAGGAAAGGAACCAGCAATGAACTCCAAAATATTCGTGGACGGCCAGGAGGGAACCACCGGCCTTCAGATTCATGAAAGGCTGCAAAAACGTACTGATGTAGAAGTACTAAAAATAGATCCTGAACAAAGGAAGGACCTTCAGCAAAGAAAAAGGTTGATCAATGAGGCGGATATTGTATTTCTGTGCCTGCCGGACGATGCTGCAAGAGAATCCGTGTCACTTGTTGAAAATGACAGAACACGCATCATTGACGCAAGCACCGCCCACCGTACAAATGAAGCCTGGGCATACGGTCTGCCTGAATTAAGCCCGAACCACAGGGAAAAAATCCGCACAGCGAAAAGAGTATCCGTACCCGGCTGCTATGCAACCGGTTTTAACACACTCCTTTACCCATTGATAAAGGAAGGTATTGTACCCACGGATTATCCGCTTACCTGCCATGCAGTTTCCGGTTACAGCGGCGCAGGCAGGAAAATGATTGCATTGTATGAGACAGGGACGCCGCTGGAGGAGGCCATGAAGAGCCCGAGATTTTATGCGTTGGGCCTGAAGCACAAGCACCTCCCGGAAATGCAGAAGATCACGGGAATAGCGCACCCGCCCCTTTTTACACCGATCATCGCCAACTATTATCAGGGAATGACTGTTGCGATACCGCTGTATCCCCGTCTTTTAAATGGAAAGAACAACGCCGGATCCGTCTGTGACGCGCTTTGTTCATATTATGGAGGGGAACGCTTTATAAAAGTATTTCCCTACGGTTCGGAAGGGAATCTGATAAACGGCTTCCTCGATGCAACCGGTTGCAACGGCACCAACAGACTGGAAATACTCGTGGCTGGCGGAGACGACCACATACTTCTGACAGCCCGGCTGGACAATCTGGGCAAAGGCGCCTCCGGTGCGGCGGTTCAGTGTATGAACCTCATGCTGGGGCTGGATGAAGCAACCGGACTGGAATGAGAGCATATTAATTAAGGAATATAAACTAGAATCGAGTAAAAAAACGGGAGGTTCTCATGGAAAATCTAATTAAAAAAGCGGAGATACTGATCGAGGCTCTGCCTTATATCCAGAAATTGCACGGCAAAACGGTCGTAATAAAATACGGCGGTAATGCGATGATCAACGATGAACTGAAGAATTCAGTCATGGAAGACATCACACTTCTCAAATATATAGGCCTGAATCCGGTCATTGTACACGGCGGCGGTCCGGATATCAACCGGATGCTGGACAAACTTGATATTAAAAGCGAGTTTATGAACGGGCTGAGGGTAACGGACCAGTGTACCATGGAAGTAGCCCAAATGGTGCTGGTCGGCAAAACAAACAAGGAAATCGTATCTCTTATAAACCAAAAGGGCGGAAAGGCAATAGGCCTGTGCGGTATAGACGGCAACCTGATCCGGTGTGAACAATACAAGACCGTTGTCGAAGGAGTAGAAAGGGATATCGGTTATGTGGGCAAAATTATACATATCAATTCAAAGGTACTGGAACTGATCGCAAAGGATGAGTACATACCTGTCGTAGCGCCTGTCGGCGTAGGAAGCGACGGGTGCAGCTACAATATTAACGCCGATACGGTGGCGGGAGAAATAGCAATCGCCCTTCAGGCTGAAAAGCTCATGCTGCTCACAGACGTCGAGGGAGTAAAAATGTCCAGGGACAGCAGCGATGTACTGCATGTCCTAACGGCATCTGAGGTACACGACCTGATCGATCGGAAAATCATCAACGGCGGCATGATCCCCAAAGTCATTGGATGTCTGGAAGCACTGGAGGGCGGTGTCGGCAGGACCCATATCATAGACGGAAGAATTCCGCATTGTATCCTGCTTGAGATATTTACCAACAAAGGTATCGGGACCATGATCATGAAGGAAAAAGTACTGTACTACAGCAACGAACAGCTCTGATTTGCCGGGGTACTCTGCCAGGGGACGTCCGTTTTCTGAAGCATCGGCTTGCGGGAGAACCGCCTGTTGGCTTCAGTGACTTTTTACCAGGAATCAATATTAAGGTCCGGCAAAATTAATCCGATATTATATTGGATTGATTTTACAATATACGGAGGGATGTGTTTCTTGTGAACGCCCTGGCAGTTGGGTCCATACTGAAAGAAGGCATGACGGTAGGCGTGAAGCTCGGTCCGGATGCTCCATGGCACGGCAACATCGTATATAAGGTTGAAGGCGGAAGCATCTGTATTGCAAATATGGATAGCTTTTCAGATCAAGCCGTGCCGGGATATAATGCCTGGATTAAATATTCCAACGATTATTTCGTCTACCTTTTCAGTGGTACGGTACTAAGTGTTAGTCACGTTCATCCGAAACACATTACCATTAAAATAATCTCTGCGGAAGAAATGATCAACAGCAGGCTCTTTCCCAGGTATGACGTCAATCTCCCGGCTACAGCCAGGCCGGTTTGGGATAATGAGGCGCACCGCTGTACAGTCACCGATCTTTCGTACGGAGGTGCCGCCTTCATCTGCGACTGCTGTTTCGATGTACATGAGCAGCTGGAGATGACTTTATATTTGCCCGGCGAAGTGGTTGTCATAGTTACCGGTAAGGTGGTCAGAAGAAATACTGCCTCCCTTGCGGCCTCCAACCATTCCGTCCAATTCATCGAATGCGACAACACAAGCAGCAGGCAGCTGTCTGCCTACTTCTCACAGCTTGAGGACGAGGTCTCGGAGTTATACCGTTACTATGTTGATGAAATCCGGGGCAAAATATAACGTGGTGACAGCTGTCCCCTGTCAAAGAGGGCCGGCATCATTGAAATGAATAACACCGTCGGTCCGCCTTGCATTCATTTAAAATATCAGCAATACAATCACGCCCAAAATAATGGCTTACTAAGCCATTATTTTTTTGTTGCATTTTTATGCATCTGTATGTATAATTATGAATAATATTATTTCAGGGATATTAATAGGCGCAGCCGTCAAAAGGAGTTGTTTGTATGAAGCTGAACGAAATCATGGAGATGGATTCCAGATACTATATGAATACCTTCGGTAACAGAACCCCTGTATGTTTCGAATATGGAAAAGGTGTAAAGCTCTTTGACGTCGAAGGAAAGCAGTATACGGATTTTCTCGGCGGCATTGCGGTAAATGTGCTGGGCTATGGCCATCCGGTGCTTATCGAGGCGATAAAGTCACAGGCTGAAAAACTTATCCACTGCTCCAACCTCTACTATATTGAAACCCAGGCCAAATTAGCCAGGCTGCTGGTTGAAAACTCCTGCGCAGACAGGGTGTTTTTCGCAAACAGTGGAGCGGAAGCCAATGAAGGCGCGATCAAGCTGGCCAGGATCTACTTTAAAAAGAAAGGGTCGCCTCAAAAATACGGAATCATCACACTGAAAAAATCATTCCATGGCCGTACGCTCGCAACAGTTGCCGCTACGGGACAGGAAAAATACCAGAAACCTTTTGCACCACTGATGCCCGGCTTCAAGCATGTTCCCCTCAATGATTTTGAGGCGCTACAGGCCGCCGTGGATGAGACCACCTGCGCCGTAATGATGGAACCGGTGCAGGGCGAAAGCGGTGTCAACCCTGCAGATGAAGCATATGTAAGGGCAGTTCGGAAGCTTTGCGACGAAAGGGGTCTTCTGCTGGTTTTTGATGAGATTCAAACCGGCATCGGCAGGACCGGCAAGCTTTTCGGTTACCAGCATTACGGCGTGGAGCCCGATATATTCACACTGGCCAAAGCGTTGGCCGGTGGTGTCCCCATAGGTGCCATTTGTGCAAAAGAAGACGTTGCTGCGGCCTTTGAGCCCGGCGACCATGGCTCCACCTTCGGCGGCAATCCGCTGGCTTGTGCAGCAGGCCTCGCCGTACTGGAATGCGTGCTGAAGGAGGATCTCGCGGGCAATGCCCGTGATGTCGGGCTATATTTGATGCATCGGTTGGAAAATCTTGCGGAAAAGTATGGCAAAATCACCGAAATACGCGGCCTCGGCCTGATGATCGGAATACAGCTTTCGGAGGACATAGCGCTGCAAATCAAGGGCAAGCTTCTGGAAAAAGGGTTTCTGGCCGGCAGCGTAGGCAATGATGTGATCCGCCTTCTTCCGCCGCTCATCATTGCCAGAGACGATGCGGATGCCTTCATAACGGCGCTGGAGGAAATCCTTGCCGCCGGTTGAACCGGATTTCGGACATGGAGATCCCCGCAGGACCGGACGGATGCGGACGGAGCCATGCCCGGTACAGGAAATGCAAGTGTCCTGCAGCAAAAACGAATTTTGTAAAATATCAATCCGATAGGAGTAACGTATATGAAATCAGTTCTGGTTCTGGAAGACGGAACATATTTTCCCGGGGAAGCCTTCGGACAAAAGGGTGAAACCACCGGCGAGGTAGTATTCAACACAAGCATGACAGGTTATCAGGAAATATCCACCGATCCGTCCTATAACGGACAAATCGTAACCATGACCTATCCGCTGATCGGCAATTACGGCTTCAACACCGAGGATAACGAATCCTACAGGACCCATGTACAGGGCTTTATTGTCAAGGAGCTGTGTGAGGCTCCGAATAATTGGCGCAATACCATAGGCACGGATGAATATTTTAAAAAGAATAAAATTGTCGGTATAAAAGGTATTGACACACGTGCGCTGACCCAGCATATACGAAGCCATGGCAGCATGTTTGGGATTATCTCCACCGAATGCGGAAATATTGATATACTGCTGGAAAAGCTGAACGAAAAGAAAGCGGAACCACGGAATCTTGTAATGGAAGTTACGGTCAAGGAACCCCTCCACAGGCCTGGCAGCGGTAAAAAAGTCGTATTGCTGGACTATGGTGTAAAATACAACATCATCAAATCTCTCGAGAAACGTGGCTGCGACATATATGTGTTGCCGGCTTCCTCGACCTTTGACGCTGTCATGGCCTGCAATCCGGACGGTATACTGGTTTCCAACGGACCAGGCGATCCGAAGGACCTGCCGGAAGCTAAACTGTTGCTGCAGCAGCTGCTGGGCAAAAGGCCGATATTCGGCATATGTCTGGGACATCAGCTGCTCGGCCTTGCATTGGGCGGGAATACCTACAAGCTCAAATTCGGCCACCATGGCGGCAATCATCCGGTAAAGGATTACATCTCCGGCAGATGCTATATTACCTCACAGAACCACAATTACGCACTGGAGAATGACTTCAGTAGCGAGATCGAGATTACCCACATCAATGTAAACGACAATACGGTGGAAGGTTTCAGGCATAAAACGCTGCCTGTCCTGAGCGTGCAATACCACCCGGAAGCAGCACCGGGGCCGCAGGATTCAGCATATCTGTTTGATGACTTTTTAAAAATGATGGGATGATATCGGAGCACCCGCGGCAGTCTTATCTGCTTTATGGACCTTTGTTAAATGTCCGTAGTACAGGAAAGTGAAATGATGAACGCATGGAGGTCAGTATGCCAAAACGAACAGATATAAAAAAAGTGCTTGTTATCGGATCAGGTCCGATTGTCATAGGGCAGGCGGCGGAATTTGACTATTCCGGAACACAGGCCTGCAAATCGCTGAAGGAAGAAGGCATTGAGGTTGTCCTTGTCAACAGCAACCCCGCCACCATCATGACGGACAGTGAAACAGCGGATAGAATATATATCGAGCCTATTACACTGGATTTTGTAAAAAAGATCATCGAACGGGAAATGCCCGACGGCATACTCGCATCCCTTGGCGGGCAGACAGGCCTCAATATGGCGGTGCAGCTGGCCGCCGACGGAATATTGGACCGTCTCGGCATCGAACTGCTGGGCACATCACTGCAATCCATCAAGAAAGCCGAAGACCGGGAGCTTTTTAAGAACACCATGCAGGAAATCGATGAAAAGGTCCCTCACAGCACCATCGTCAACAACCTGGAGGATGCCGTCGCATTCGTGGAGGAGGTGGGCTTCCCCATCATCATCCGCCCCGCCTATACCCTTGGCGGCTCTGGCGGCGGTATTGCCGAAAACATGGAGGACTTCAAATATATTTGCGGCAAAGGCTTGAAGCTCAGCTTGATCAGCCAGGTTTTGCTGGAGCAAAGCGTGGCGGGCTGGAAGGAAATCGAGTATGAAGTCATGCGCGACGGTGCGGACAATTGCATCATTATCTGCAATATGGAGAACTTTGACCCGGTCGGCGTACACACCGGCGACAGCATCGTCGTAGCACCCAGCCAGACACTCTCCGATATTGAGTACCAGATGCTGCGTACCGCTTCCATCAAGATCATCCGTGCGCTTGAGATCAAGGGCGGCTGCAACATACAGTTCGCGCTCGACCCGAACAGCTTCGAATATGTGGTCATTGAGGTGAACCCCAGGGTAAGCCGTTCCAGCGCGCTGGCCTCCAAGGCAACAGGCTACCCGATTGCACGTGTTGCTGCAAAAATCGCCATCGGGCTGAATCTGGACGAAATAAAAAATTCAGTAACACAGAATACCTTTGCATGCTTTGAGCCCTCGCTGGATTATATCGTGACCAAGGTACCGCGCTGGCCCTTTGACAAATTTACGGCAGCGGACCGATCTCTGGGTACGCAGATGAAAGCTACGGGCGAAGTTATGGCCATCGGCAGGACCTTTGAAGAATCCCTTCTGAAAGCCATCGACTCCCTGGACATCAAGCTCAACTACCAGCTTGGTCTGAAGCTTTTTGACAATAAAAGCGTCGATGAGCTCATAGAGGTCTTGAAATCGCCTCGCGACGAGCGTATTTTCGCTATCTTCAAGGCCTTGCAGAAAGGTGTTTCAGTAGAGGAAATCGTAAAAATCACCAAGGTGGATAGTTTCTTCATACACAAGCTGCGCAATATCGTACAGCTTGCCGACGAAGTCAACAAAGCCGGTATTGCGTGGCTGGATTATGACCTTTACATCCGGGCGAAGAAAATTGGCTTTGGTGACTCCTACATTGCCAACCTGGTCAATGTGCCGCTGGACACTGTGCTGGAACTGAGGGAAAAATATCCCATCAAGCCGGTTTACAAGATCGTGGATACCTGCGCAGGGGAATTTGAAGCCGTTACGCCATATTATTATTCCACCTATGAAGAACGTGACGACGTCATCGTAACGGACAATAAAAAAGTGCTGGTCATCGGCTCAGGCCCGATCCGTATTGGTCAGGGCATCGAGTTCGACTACTGCAGCGTTCACTCCGTCAGAACATTGAAGGAACTGGGCATTGAATCCATCATCATCAATAACAATCCGGAGACCGTAAGCACTGACTTCGACACCTCCGACAAGCTTTATTTCGAGCCGCTGACCAAGGAGTGCGTGCTGGATGTCGTTAAAAAGGAGAATCCGATCGGAGTGATCGTGCAGTTCGGAGGCCAGACAGCCATCAACCTGGCAGAGCCCCTTCACAGAGAAGGCGTAAATATATTGGGCACGACAGTTGAAAGCATCGATATCGCCGAAGACAGGGATAAATTCCTCAAGCTGCTGGAAGAGCTCAATATCCCCATCCCTGCGGGAAGTACGGCATTCTCCGTACAGCAGGCCAGGCAGATCGCAAACGAAATCGGCTACCCCGTGCTTGTCCGTCCGTCTTATGTATTGGGCGGCAGAGCCATGGAAATTGTGTATAATGATGAATCACTGGAAGAATATATGAAGATGGCTGTCGATCTTTCAGCAAAGCGCCCTGTCCTGATCGATAAGTATATTATCGGTAAGGAAGCGGAGGTGGATGGCATCTGCGACGGTGAAGAAGTGCTGATTCCAGGCATCTTCGAGCATATTGAAAGAGCAGGTGTCCATTCAGGCGACAGTATAGCGGTTTATCCGCCCCACACGCTTTCAAAAGAGACCAGGGCTACCATAGCCGATTATACCATGAAGCTGGCAAAGGCTTTGAAGACGGTAGGCTTGTTCAATATTCAATTTGTCATCGACTCTTCCGGCAAGGTTTATGTCATCGAGGTTAACCCCCGAGCCAGCAGAACCATACCCATCATGAGCAAGATAACCGGAATACCGATGGTAAATGTTGCAACAAAGCTGATCATGGGCGCAACGCTGCGCAGCCTCGGGTACAAGCCGGGGTTGGCAAGAGAGACGGAATTCACCGCAGTAAAGGCTCCTGTTTTCTCGTTTTCAAAGCTCACCACCGTGGATACCTTCCTGGGACCGGAAATGAAATCGACCGGCGAAGTAATGGGCGTCGACAGGGATTTCCACATTGCGCTGTACAAGGCATTGCTCGCTTCCGGCTTTTCGTTGCCGACCGGCGGGAATGTACTTATTGCTGCCGGTGAAAGAGACAAGGCCGACTGCACGGGAATCGCCTCCAGGCTCCTCAAACTTGGCTTTAAGCTGATGGCCGCGGAGGACACGCATCAATACCTTGCTGCGGCAGGTATCGACGCAATGCCGGTGCCCGGCGGCAGCATCATGGACTATATCAAGGGCGACACCGTAACACTGGTGATCAGCACACCTGCAAAAGGCGGCATTTCGGGCAAACTTGGCTATAACATCAGGAGAACCTCGATGGAATACAATACGCCCTGCATCACTTCGCTGGATACGGCCCATGCCATCCTGGAAGTGCTTGAATACATGTCGGATGAAAAAAGCGCAGAGATCTATGCATTGGATGAATATTCTGTATACAAGGAGTAATGGAGATGAAGCATCTTATTAATCTGAACGATGTTACGACGGAAGAAATAGAAGGCCTGTTCACTTTGGCGGCAAAGCTCAAAAACGATAACCGGCAGGGCATCGAACACCATTTGCTGAAGGGGAAAACGCTGGGTATGATCTTCTCAAAATCCTCCACACGGACGAGGGTCTCTTTTGAGGTAGGTATGTACCAGCTTGGCGGCTATCCCATGTTTCTAAGCTCCAGCGACATCCAGCTGGGCCGCGGAGAAACCATCAGCGACACGGCGCAGGTCCTTTCCCGCTACATCAGCGGGATAATGATCCGAACTTTCAAGCACAGTGATGTGGAGGATCTGGCCAGATACGGGACCATTCCCGTTATAAACGGCCTGACAGACCTGATGCACCCCTGCCAGATCCTTGCAGACCTCTTTACGGTATATGAAACAAAGGGCAGGCTGCAAGGCTTGAAAATGGCATATGTGGGGGACGGCAACAACGTGGCGAACTCACTTCTTCACGGCTGTGCAAAGACAGGTATGGACATTTATGTTGCAACCCCTGCGGGTTATGGCTGTGACGGCACGATTATTGAAGAGGCAAAACAGGCTGCTGCCAAAGCCGGCAGCAAGGTAGTGCTTACCGACGACCCGGAGGAAGCTGCAAGCGGCGCTGATGTCATCTATACCGACACATGGGTCAGTATGGGCCAGGAGGCGGAAAAGGAAATGCGGATCAAGCTGTTCATGCCTTACCAGGTCAACAGCAAGCTGTTCTCAATGGCAAAGGACGACGCGATCTTTCTGCACTGTCTGCCGGCTTACAGAGGTCTTGAGGTAACCGAGGATGTCATAGACGGTCCGAATTCGGCAGTCTTTACAGAAGCGGAAAACCGGCTGCATATGCAAAAAGCCATCATGGTCACGCTGATGGGATAATCTCCGGCCTTCGAAAGGTTGAGTACAACTGCACGATAGAAATGTTTCGGGATGTGATGTCATTTGGTAAACTATTCTTTTATTATACGAAAAGCGATCAAGGAGGATGCCCCTGCCATTCAGGAAATCATGCAGGAATCCTTCCGTCAGTATATTGAGAACACTGGCCTTTGCGGTTCATTGGAGGCCCTCACGGAGTCTGTGGAGGATATAGAAAGGGACATCGCCACTAAGGAGGTCTATATCGCAATCATCGACAATGTTGCCGTGGGCAGCGTGAGAGTTGAGCTGTTGCCTGACCATACCGCCTATCTCAGCAGGTTCGGTGTCAAGCTGTGCTACCACAATATCGGTATAGGCAAATCACTGATGAATCTGGTTGACAAGCTTCTTATTTCCAGGGAAGTAAAGCGCGTAAGCCTCCACACAGCGTCCAAATACTGCGATCTTGTGCGCTTCTATTACGGCAGGGGCTTTTACATTGACTCTACCACGAAGGACAGAGGCTATGTCAGAGCGCTGATGGTCAAGGAGTATGCGCAGCGCTGTTAAATAAAGTTCACTCGCACTTTGGTAGGAGTTATACAGACCCTTTCAATATAAAAATCAAATCCCTCATAAGCCTTTTAACAACCGGCTCGTGAGGGATTTCCCATTTCTATTCTCTGAATTTCTTATATATTTTCTCCACAGTCTTTAATTCCCTAATCTTTAATGATGAAGAAGTGCCTATTCTATATACCCGCCATGAAACCCCAGTTTGTAAATACAGGCATCATCCAGGTATATTTCCTCATTCCCCATGAAATCCGATAAACCACCTTGCCAGGAGCATCTATATGTGAATCTCCCATGCTCAAAGGTTTCTGGTCCCCTAAAGGGATACTCCACAGGAATTGCTTTTAAAGCACCTTTTAAGCAATGGCTAAATCCTTCCGGAACATCAGGAACCAGCATCTTGCCGTAATAGTTCATTGCCCATATCGGCTTTTCATTCTCATACACCACTTCTTCACCGATAAAGTCCGCACTCCCCAAGTAAGAATCTATGTATAGAAGGTCTCCTTCTTTATAATGTAAGTCTTTTGAATTGGGTCTTGACGGTGCCGACAATGCGCCATTACCTGCGTAGGTATTTACTTTGGCCCTGACGAGAAAACACTTCAGAACATCTTCACTGAAACTCATAACTACCTCCTCAGACATTATTCATCCATTTCCTCAGCCCTGTCCAGCCATTTATGAACAAGGCTATTAAATAGTTCAACCTGCTCCAACTGCAGATTATGCCCTGCTCTTTCCAGCTATGAAAATACGCTTCCAGTTTATAGGGAAATCATATAACAAACATATGTTCTTGTCAAGAAAATATATACAATGTGAAGGCTATAATAACATTTGAAATAGCATTTGAAATAGTCTCTGTAATAGCTTCTAACTTATCCATTAAGAATAGGTATAGGAAGGCTCCGGCCAATATAAAAGTGCTCCCGCCGGATAGATACCCTGTCCTTAAGACAGAGTGCAGCAGGAGCACCCTATTCACATTATATCATCATTCCCGTTTTGTGCTTTAACTGATGCTGATATAATCCTCGAAATTTAATCCATTCACTTTGCAGTACTTCATCACCGACATCAGTATTTTTTTCCCGCCGCCGACACCGGTATTCAAATATCGGTAGAGGTGAGAGGGATCAACACCAAGCTCTCTGGCAAACCTGTTATAATTTCCCGCGCAGTTGGTGTTCATAAGATCATGTACCTTTTGCCTGTTTACTTCCATTAACATCTCTTTTCCCTCCAAACAAATTACTTTGTCAGCAATACTATGCACGAAAGAGATAAGTATTTGCAGCGACAGGTAATTAATTACAATTTTATTTAATCTTAGTACACCTCTAGCAAATTGTCAATACATTTCCAGTTAAAGAATACATATTTTTACGTCTTATGAACAACCTTGCTGATTGTTTTATAAACAATTAATGTAATGACTGAGTTGAGACCCGCTTTTATCAGGTTGAACGGGATCAGCACCGGTATAATCATGCTTTTGACCGTATCATAGGGCACTCCGTAAAAATTGGGTTGTATAACAAGGTTGACTGGAATCATGATCAGCGTCATGGCCACCGTACCCGCAACAAGAGCAACGACCGCCCCTTTGAGGGTATGTATCTTTTTATAGATCAGCCCTGATACCGTAATCAAAGTGCCTGTTGCAATGATATGCATGATAAAGCCCACCCATCCGTCAGCACTCAGAAGCGTTGCCTGAATGGCTGATGTGACAAAGGTGATGGCCAACCCTGCCAACGGCCCGAATAAAAAGGTTCCAACCAGAATCGGCACATCTGCAGGTTCATAAATCAAATACGGTGCGGCCGGTATGATCGGAAATCTGATAAGCAGCATGAGCACAATGGATAGTGCCGCCAGTACTGCCATGGTAACCATTTTCTTAACTCCGAATTTCATATTTATTACCTCCCTTAAAATAAAAATTCCCTGGAATATAATCCAGGGAATGTGAAATACGGTTTGCATCGAATCTTCTTCCATCCAGACTTTACTGTCGGCCCCGGAATCGCACCAGGTCAGCTTTCGCTCGCGGGCTAACGGCTTTCGCCGCATTACCGCCGGTAGGGAATCACACCCTGCCCTGAAGATTATATTTAGTTAGTAATTATAATAGCACCAGAACTTTGTCCAAGTCAACTATTTTTTTCTAGTTAAAGCAACCGCCTGAGTTATTTTTTCATTGCGATGGCTTCCTTTGCCTTCGCCGCTATATTCTGAGCGGTCAGACCGTACTGCTCCAGCAGAGGATAGGGTTTGCCGGATCTACCGAAGGAGTCGTTGATGCCGACTATGCGAAGGGGTACCGGACAATTTTGTGAGGTTACCTCAGCCACCGCGCTGCCGAGGCCGCCGTAGATATTGTGTTCCTCAACAGTCACAATCGCTCCGGTCTTTGCTGCCGATTCTATTATAAGCTCTCTGTCAATGGGCTTGATGGTGTGAATGTCCGCAAGGCGGGCACTGATGCCTTCCGCTGCCAGCAGCTTCACGGCGTCTATTGCGGTATGTACCATCAAGCCGGTAGCAAATATGGTCACATCCGTACCTTCGGAAATAATTACCCCTTTTCCAAGCTCGAATTTATACGTATTTTCATCGAAAATAACCGGGACGCCCAAACGTCCGAGCCTCAGGTAAACCGGGCCATCATATTCGATGGCGGCTTTTACGGCAGCCCTCGTTTCAACCGCGTCTGCAGGACACAGTACCGTCATGTTGGGGATGGATCTCATGATCCCGACATCCTCAACCGCCTGGTGTGACGCTCCGTCTTCACCTACGGAAAGGCCGGCATGGGTCGCACCGATTTTTACATTCAGCTTCGGGTAGCATATGGAATTCCTCACCTGTTCACAAGCGCGCTCTGCCGCAAAAATGGCAAAGGTGGAGGCAAATACCGTTTTCCCGCTGGCAGCCAGACCGGCCGCTACAGTCATCATGTTTCCTTCGGCAATGCCCATGTTAATGAAGCGTTCCGGGTATTTTTTCTTAAATGTATCGGTCTTTGTCGATTTGGATAAATCCGCATCCAGTACGACTATATTCGTATCGGCACCGAATTCCGCAAGTGCGGCGCCGTATGCTTCTCTCGTTGCTATGTTCCCCATTTTATTCTACCTCCTGCAGTTTGGCTAAAAATTCATCGAGCTCGGCAATCGCCTGGTCTCTTTGTTCCTTGTTCGGCGCTGTGCCGTGCCAGCCGGCGGCATTCTCCATAAATGATACACCCTTGCCCTTTACTGTTTCCGCAATGATCACTGCAGGCATGCCCTTTGTCTTTTTGGCTTCTTCAATAGCTTCTATGATCTGCTGGTAATCATGTCCGTTTACGGAAATCACCTTCCAGCCGAATGCCTTGAATTTTTCATGCACCGATTCAGGCGACATGACTTCTGTTATTTTTCCGTCTATCTGAAGACCGTTATGATCAAGGAACGCCGTCAGATTGTCCAGCTTGTAATGCGCAGCCGCCATTGACGCTTCCCAGACCTGACCCTCCTGCAGTTCACCGTCTCCAAGGATGGTGAATACCCTGTAATCCTTGTTATCCAGCTTGCCGGCCAATGCCATGCCAACTGCCGCCGATATGCCCTGTCCCAGCGAGCCGGTAGACATATCCACACCGGGCACATCCTTCATGCTGGGATGCCCTTGGAGATAGCTGTCGATATTTCTGAAACCTTTTAAATCTTCAGCAGGGAAAAATCCCTTTTCGGCAAGTGTTGCATATAAAGCCGGTGCGCAATGGCCCTTGGACAGTACGAACCTGTCTCTGTCGGCCCATTTCGTATTGCCCGTGTCCACTCGCATTTCGTGGAAATAAAGTACCGTCAGAATGTCGGTACAGGAGAGAGAACCGCCGGGATGTCCGGATGAAGCCGAATATACTTCATCAATAATATGCTTTCTTATTGCGGTTGCCTGTTTCTTAAATGTTTTGATCTTTTGCTTGTCCATCTGCAATTCCCCTTTATTCTTAATTCTGAAGGAATGATATTCAGTCATTTAAAAAGTATACTATAGCCGGGTTTGATTTACAAGTCATCATTATTCCGGTTTTCCGCCGGTTAACAGGCCGCCGGACGCCGGTTGACACCTTGCCGGCTCCTGCTGCTACTCATACGTTTTAAAACCTTCGCCAAGCACCTCTGCGACATCACTCAGTATGATAAATGCCGCAGGGTCGATCTTCTTGACCAGAGCCTTCAGCATGGGCAGCTGGCGCAGCTGTATGATACAGTACAGCACTTTCTTGTCATTGCCCGTATACATGCCGGTTCCATTCAACGCCGTCACACCTCTGTCCAGTTCCTTCATGATGCTCTGAGCGATCTCATCCGGGTGATCAGAAATAATGAATGCCGCTTTGGCAAAATTTAAACCTTCAAGGATCACATCAATCACCTTTGAAGAGATGTACAGCGACAGAATGGCGTACAGTGCCAATAAAAAGCTTTTGAACGCCACCGCAGCGAAGATGATGACGGCGGAATCGATCAGAAGCAGCGTTTTACCCATCGTAAGGCCCGGAATAAAGTGATGCATGATCCTTGCTGCCAGATCGGTTCCTCCCGTAGTAGCACCCGATCTGAAAACGAGTCCCAGTCCAAGGCCCATAAAGAAGCCGCCGAATACGGAGTAAAGCAGATAGTCCGGGCTTGCTGTCAGTTTTTCCATGGCAAACTGCGCATTGAACAACCTGGTGAAAGGCTCGGACAAGTCAATAACGACAGACAGGAACACGGTACTGAAAAGCGTACGAACAGTAAATCTTCTACCAATGTATTTCATTCCGAAAATAAAAAGCGGTACGTTAAGTATGAGCATTGTCGCACCGACCGGCATCCATTCGCCGCTCAGATAGTAAACCACCGTGGCAATGCCTGTCACACCGCCCGGGGCAATTTTATACGGCACCAGAAAAATATTGATTGCCGCGGCCGTAATGACGGAACCCAGTATAATCCAAAGGTAGTCCTTCAGACTTTGAGAAATATTCATCTTCCGTTTCACCGTACACACCTCCTCATTGTCATATACTAACATTAATTTTGCCTTATTTGCAGAAAGTATAAAATATCCGCAATAAATGATTTCTTAAAAGTACATTAAGACGGCATGATATGATTTTACCATATCAGTATGGTTCACATAACAGAAACACCTTAAAAAACGGATTTTCCAAATCTGTCATTGACAAAATGTCAGTGCTTCAATAAACTCAAATAGAACAATGCTGCTTTGTATTATGAAATCCGGGTTCCGGACAGTACGGGAGAAATGTGATGAGAAAAACGGTTGACATACTTGGCATTCCTGTTGATAATCTGACAATGGATGAAGCTGTTGCCAAAATAGGAGCCTTCATGGATGAAGGCGGCATGCATACCATATTCACCCCAAATGCGGAAATCATGATGGCAGCGCAAAGGGATCCGGAATTGAGGGCCATCCTTTCAGGAGCCGATATGCTTACAGCAGACGGCGCGGGCGTCGTTCTTGCATCAAAGCTTCTGGGACGCAGCGTTTCTGAAAAGGTGTCGGGCGTAGATCTTGTCCAGGAAGCCTTTAAAGCTTATGCAGGAAAGGGGATCCGTTGTTTTCTGTTCGGCAGCAAGCCCGGTGTGGCGGAAGAAGCTGCGGAAAAGATCATGGCTGCCTATCCGGGCATCGTGATAGCCGGCTGTCAAAACGGCTATTTTACAGCTGAACAGGAAGACAGCATCATCAGGATGATCAACGACTCCAATACGGATATTCTATTGGTTGCATTAGGTGCCCCCAAGCAGGAAAAGTGGATCAGCCGTCATAGAAATAACCTGCATGCGAAGATATGCATGGGTGTTGGCGGAACAATCGACATCCTGGCCGGGAAAGCGCAGCTGGCCCCGGATTTTTTCAGGAGAAACGGGCTGGAATGGCTGTTCAGGCTTTATAAGGAGCCCTGGCGCGCCATACGTATGCTGGACCTGCCCAGGTTTATGGTCCGTGTGCTATTTGCGAAAATAACCGGCAAATAGAGAATCCGGTATTTGAGGTCAACTCGGAATGTCCTTGCCCGTATAGCTTCTGATGCTGTACGCCCCCAAATAGTAGACATCTTCCATAGCCAATGGTTTACGTTCCTTCATCCTCAATTGCATCACGTCATTGATACGGCTTTGTGCGCAAAGCTTGTCATACAGCGCATCGGTATCCCCTTCCATGTCGTATAGCACGCCAAGCAGCTTTACAGCCCTGTCAAAGGTGAGAATAT
>JAEZMC010000255.1 GCA_023435805.1 Bacillota bacterium
GTCATAGGCTTCCTGGGGACCCATGATGCCTGCCATGTCCTTGATGCAGATGGATTGGACTCCCATTTCTTCAAGCTCTCTGCCCATTTTCGCATACTTTTCGAGGTTATGGATCGGGCTGGTGGTATAGCAGATGCAGCCCTGTGCATACGCCTTCCTCTTAAGCGTTTCATCAACAGCCACCTGAATATTGCGAAAGTCGTTCAATGCATCAAATATTCTGAATATGTCCATTCCGCTTTCCACGGACTGTGCGACAAATTTTCTCACAACATCGTCCGGGTAATGTTTATAACCCAGTATGTTCTGACCTCTCAACAGCATCTGCAGCTTCGTGTTTTTGACTTTAGCTCTGATTTTTTCAAGCCGTTGCCAGGGATCTTCATTCAGATATCTGAGGCATGAATCAAAAGTTGCCCCGCCCCAACATTCCAATGAGTAATACCCGGCCTTATCCAACGTCTCCAGGATCGGCTCGAAATCTGAAAAGGGCATCCTTGTAGCGATGAGAGACTGGTTGGCATCACGCAGTACGGTTTCTGTGATATTTACCTTCATTGCGATTCATCTCCTTTTTATATTGTATTTGATATTGTGCAAATGATCATTGCTTATGTGTGCAGCCTGTTCCGACTAAAAATAAAAAGGCGGAGACTGCTGCTGCGCAGCTCTCCACCCTAAAAGCCAAATTTCTTGAAAACAGTTACCTGTCCAACCGGAAATTGTATCTATTCATTTCAATTAAATCTACCTATAGTATAAATGAATCCCGGTAAAAGTCAATATCTTCATGCAAAGGATGTTCAGGTAAAACGATTCCTTTGTTTCAACAGTGCAATTCGGTGGAAATATCTTTTATAATGGAATCTGGCACATTATTTGTGATATAATCATTTTATGAATTGTATATATAATAATACACAAATATCCGCTATGTTGATTTCTACAATTGATTTGATCCAATAAAATAAATGCGGAGGTATTTTTATGAAAACATCACAATTGCTCTTATCCAGTCTGGACATTACGGAAGACGGATACAGCTTCAAGGCTCAATTCATTCTCAGTTCGCCGGAAAAATCAAAAAACGTTGATATTGATGCTTTGGAATCCGAATCGTCCCTGGAGGAAATCAAAACCTACTTCGGGCTTGATGAATCTACCTCGGAAATAAAAAACCAGCTGATGGACATGATTATGGAAAAAGCACATATCGGCTCAACGATCATTGAGGGAGAAGATTACGAGGAAACCGTCAAAAAAAAGAAAGTGGAACGCCTTGCCAACAGTCTTGACATGGCGTAAATACAGATAGAGATATCCTTGCAAGGTATTGCCGGATCGATACGGGAATGACGCCCTATCCATCCGGCAATTGTTTTGGCGGGATACCGCCCGCATTTTACATTCCCATGCCGATAAACTCCGGCCATTTACCACTCCTTATTCGCCCCTTGCTTCACGTGCCGTCTCCACCATTGCAAGATAACCGGCAGCTGGAACATAATGAGGGATAGAATTTCCCGAACCCAATGCAAACCCGCCCCTGCCGCGGGAATAGCCTATTACGTCCCTGACGATTTCCTTTATTTCACTCTCACTTTTCCTGCACAGATGATCGGTGTCAACCCCGCCGAAATTCCCGATACGGTCGCCGTATTGATCCACCCATACGGAAAACGGTGCGATCTGGTCCTCATTTGAGTGTTTGGCATCAATCTTTGCCACGCGGATCAAGTCTTCCATCACGTCGAATATCTTCCCGCAGCAGTGAAATAAGAAGGGCTTATCATACGCATGGACAAGCTCGATGATCCTTGCATACTGCGGAATGATCCTGGATCGGATATCCGCGGCAGGAATCAGCGTATTGCTTTTAAATCCAAGGTCATCTCCGAATCTGCATACGCAGAAAATTTGTCCGTACCTCTTCAGGAATTCCGACCATATCTTGTACATGACCTCTCCGACCGTTTTGAACAAGTCGTCATACAGCTCGGGGTCATCGACGGAAATGTAACTGAGTTGTTCGTAGCCCACGATATCCTGTACGCATTCGAAAACGCCGTTGCCGACACCGCCGATGGCCTTCATTCCTTCCGGCATCGTTTCTCCGAGCAGCTCGTAATCTTCTGCGTATTGCCGGAAAAATAAATTGGGTACATCATCCCATGGATATTTCTCAAAATCCGCCCGGTTTTTGATCACACCGGGCTTATGCTGTCCGAGTGCACCGCTTCCCGGCATTGCGCTTCCGATGCAGCGTTCCATTGTAACCGTATCGTATCCCATCAGACTGAAAAAGCTATTATAGTTCCTGAAAAATTCACGCTTTTCATTTCTGCTTCCATAATACAGATCCGCGAACTTCTTGTTCATGATGTCTTCCATAACCTTTTCGGAAATGAGGTGTTCATATAACGGCATTCTGTCCGGCATCACATTCCATGCTGCCTTTACCACGTTGTTGAAATCCGGTGTAAACTCTTTCATCGTTGCGCTCTCCTTATAAGTTACTATAAAGAAATAGTAAACGATGAAAAGCCTGGAGTATACCCCTGTTTCTGCTCAATTCTTTGCAGTTTTTGCTCTTTTTATATGTCCGGGCGGATAGCCCCTTACCCTTCTGTACACTCTGTTAAAGCTGGATACATTGCAGAAACCCGTTTCGTAAGCCGCCTGGGATATGTTGATACCCTTTGTCAGTATCAGCTTTTCCGCTTCACAGATTCTGACATAATCGATGTACTCCTTGAAAGTCTTTCCCGTAATCCTTTTAAAGTACCTGGAAAAATAGGAATAGCTCAGGTTCAGCATGTCGGCTGCCTCTTGGAGGTTGACCCCTGTGTTGTAGTTTTTTTCGATATACCGGAATAAAACGTCCAATTTTGCTATGCCGTCCTCTCCGCCGGTGCCGGTATACTGTGCAAGAATGCCATTTCTGACAAGGCTGGCGACAAGCTGGTAAATGTAGCCTTTGATATATAATTCAAAGCCAACCTGTTTTTCCTCAAACTCTTCGTACAATCCCATCATCAGGTTATGCAGCTTGACAGAATTTTTCGAGGTGTCTGCCAGATGGTAAATACTCTCACTCCTGCCATGAAGAAAGGAAAGGATATATTTTGATTCGAACGCCTTGGGATAGAGGCTGTCGACCACCTCCGGCAGGAATTTGATCACCAGGATGCGGGTGTCCTCAGCCCTGTCGCAATAAGTACTGTGGATATCCCCTTTATTCAAAATCACCAGGTCATTTTTCCGTGCCTTGAAATACCGGTTGTTGACCTGCTGGTCCGCAGTACCTCTTATAATATAAAGGATCTCGCAGCAATCATGCCAGTGGGGATCGGCTGTAATATTCTCCTTCCGGTTGTCTCTTATAAAAACATCCACAGGAAATTCCAGATTTTGATGAATCAGTTCCTCTTTGTAAGGTTTCATGACAGCATCCTTAATGAGTGTTTTTTTCATTCTACCATTTTACCGGACAATATAAAAGCCGCCCATGTGGAGCGGCTGTTACATTTACCCTCTGTGTTCAAACCGGCTTTTTTGTGTTGTAGCCTTTCTCACCGTATGGCTCCAGTTTGTCCAGCCATTTTTTCTCAAGCTTTTTCAGCTCCTCCTTTTTGTCAAAGAAGCCTTCTTCCTTCTCTTCCAGCACTTCCAGCACTTCGAATACAAATGCCGCCTCTCCTAAACGGTTCCAGTCCTTCTGGAGTTCGGCATTTCTGAAGCCGCCCATATTGAGCTCAAAACGTCTGCCGTTCATGTTTTTCAAATCCGGCGTTGCCGTCACAAACACCCTCTGGTCTATTGTATTTCTGATCTGGTACACTCCGGCTTCCTTTATCATTTGTTTATACTGCTCCAGCAATTCTTTCCTGCGTTCCATTTCCTCAACCTTCTTTACATTTATTCCTTTCTCCTGCACATCCTCATTTTTCTTGACCCAGTACCGGCTTCCGTCCGGTTTGCGTTCCATGAGACCGTATTCAATCAGGTATCTTCTAATCGTTGCAAAATCTTCATAGGCGCCTTTTAATATTTCATTGACCTCTTTTTCGGTATAAAACCTTCCATCGTCAAACCGCTTGATCAAATGCCGGATGACCGCCACCTTGCTTTTCTCCTTCATGGAGAAGGTAGACAGCGGACCGTCCGGTCCAAAGGGGAAGTAATTTTTTAATACGGCTTCATTCTCCTGATCCGTGATACCGTAACGGTCATCCACCATTACCGCCGTTTTGTGCGGCATGACCATGGCAGGAGACCTTTTGCCGCTTTTCAATATATCCATCAGGGTCAGAAACACTTTAGCCTGTCTCTCCTTTTCCTTCAAGGCAAACCTGTGGTTCCTGACGGTGGAACCTCCCACACCGATTTCCTTCTGAATTTCGGTATCGCTTTTACCCTGGCGGAACAGCTTCAAAAGACGGTTTTGCTGTTCGGACAGGCCTGTTGTTTTCTTATCCAGTCCAATCAAAGCATCAAATACGGACACATGCTCTTTCTCAATATGAACCGTCATATATTTTTCAGCCTCATACCATTTTCCGGCCTCTTGGTAAATCAAGCCCTTTTCAATTTTTCTCCCGCACAGCAGACATTCGAAGCAGTCTTGCTCTTCCCTGTAACCCTTTTTCATATCTTCCAGCGGCGCATTCAACAGTTTATCCAAATCAAACATCCTTACACTTCCCTCTTCGACTAATATAGCAAACATTTTTATTATTCGTCTATCCTTACGCTAACATATTATATCTATGTCACTATTTTGTCAAGTCGAGCCCGTAAAAAAACTGTGGGACAGCCCGGGAACCAAAGCAACAAAAAAGTACACGGCCTGATTACCGTGTACTATCCTCTTCTGCCAGACATTTTATTACAATAACATTTGGATTGCCTCCGACTCAGGCAGCGGTCTGCTGAACAGGTAGCCCTGCATTTTGTTGCAGTCATGCATGATCAGGTAATCCAGCTGCTCCTGTGTCTCCACACCCTCGGCAACTACACAGAGATCCATGCTTTTACCGATTTTTACGATCATGTCGGTCAAGGATTTGTTCTTTTCATTGCCGTTAATGGTATCAATAAATGTTTTGTCAATTTTCAAGGTCGATATGGGAAGGTACCTTAAATAATTGAGTGAGGAATATCCTTTTCCGAAGTCGTCAAGCGCAATTTTCACGCCCCTTTCAACCAGAAGCCTGAGTTTTTCGGCAATGGTTTCATAAGACTCCATCAGGATGGACTCGGTAATTTCAATTTCCAGGTATTTAGGGTCTAAATTGATCAGTTCCAACGTCTCAAAAACGGAATTTACAAAATCCACCTGCAGCAGCTGCAGCATCGAAGCATTGATAGATATGGTCATGTCCCTGTAACCGGACTGATGAACTCTTTTCAGAAAGATGCAGGCATTTCTCAGCACCCACTCACCGATCGGAATAATCAGATGGGTATCCTCGGCTATGCTGATAAATTTACTGGGCGAAACATTCCCCAGCTCAGCGTTGTGCCAGCGGATCAGCGCTTCAAAGCCGGAAATCCTGTTGTTCTGGATATCCAGCTGCGGCTGGTAATACAATTCAAATTCGTTATTTTCAAGCGCAGTACGCAAATGCTTTTCGATGTTGACACGTTCCGTAACAGCCTTATTCATTGGCTCGTTAAATATAACAATCCTGTTTTTACCCGATGCCTTTGCTTTATATACAGCTATGTCTGCATTTTTCAGAAGCTCGTCCATGGTTGTTCCATGCTCGGGGAACAGGGATATGCCAATGCTCACTGTATTAAACAAAAATCTTCCGTCCACTTCGACCCGGTTTTTCAATTCCATCAGCAGCTTCACAGCCACTTTTTCGATTTCATACGTCGTTTCAAAATCTTCTATCAATACGATAAATTCATCGCCGCCGAGCCTGAAAACATCACAATTGCTGTCGAGCATGCCACAGAGCTTTTTGCTGATCTCTTTGAGCATGCGGTCTCCGAAGGAATGCCCCATCGTATCATTGACATATTTAAAATCGTCAATATCCACGAACATCAGTGAACATTTCCCTTCCCGTTTCTCCAGGATGCC
Organism: Bacillota bacterium; assembly: GCA_023435805.1. Lineage (GTDB taxonomy): Bacteria > Bacillota > Clostridia > Acetivibrionales > DTU013 > JAEZMC01. Next base: position 6,095 of record JAEZMC010000255.1, read on the forward strand.
TGTTAGCCTTTCAGTTAACGAAAGGCGGTTTTCAAGGCCGGTCAGAGGATCATGGTATGCGAGGAAATGAAGCTTCTTTTCATATTCAAGCAGCTTCTGCTGGTTTTCAAGACTTTCCTCATACCTTTGCCTGAGCAGCATATCTGATTCTGCCAGCTTTTGGCACGCTGTTGCCATATCGTCCTTGGCGGCTGTGAGTTCCTCAAGGTTCTTCAGCAACTGGTCCTCTGCTTCCTTCGTTCTTTTAAGGGCGGTGTGGACCAGCATAAATATGAGTACTCCGGTAATGGCAACATATACCCATCCCTTCAGCATACTGACCCAGATTACCTTCTCCTGTCCCGAAACCATAAACTCTACAATTTTATCGGACAATAAAATCCAGAGTACACCCGCAAGCACATACACTGCTGATATTCTAAAAGCTACTCTTTTCGGATTATTCCTGGCTGACATTCAAACCCTCCTAGACTGATCATTAAGCGGATATTCTTCATTTGTTTGCATTCCGGGAGTGCCTCCCTACAATTGAAAAGGTACGGTAAAGTATACTACAGCCCCTGCATCTGTTTCTCCTTCTATCCAGGCTCTTCCGCCATGCTTTTCTATTATTTTTTTAACCGTGACCAAACCGATCCCGCTCCCTTCAAATTCATCGTTTGTGTGCAGCCTCTGGAAAATACCGAACAGCTTGCCCGCATATTTCATATCAAAGCCAACTCCATTGTCCTTCACATAAAAGACGTACTCTTCCTGCGTAAGCGTGCAGCCGATAGTGATAACACCCTTTTCCCTGTTTTTCGTGAATTTAAACGCATTGGATAAAATATTCTGCAGCAGCTGCCTGAATAAAACCCTATCCACATGTATCACCGGAAGTTTTGTTTCGATAATCAGGCTGATGTCACGGCCGGGATGAATCATCATCAACTCGTTGAATACCGATACGGCCTTAAGCTCCATATCAACCTCTTCCCTGGCCAATTCGGCCCTGGAGGTCGTGGAATACTGGAGCAGCTTATTGATCATTTCTATCATTTCCTTGCATATGATCCGGATGTTTTGCAGCATTTCCCTGTTCTCATCACTCAGTTCAGAGCCTAGATCCTCCAGTAGGATCTGGCTGTAACCGTCAACCGCCCTTAGTGGCGATTTCAAGTCATGTGAAACCGTGTATGAAAAGGATTCCAGCTCGCTCAGCGCTGCCTGCAGCTCGGCGGTTCTTTCGGAAACCCGCTGCTCCAGGCCTGTGTTAAGTGTTTTGATCTCTTTGATGGCCGTTTTATATTCCGTTATGTTTTCAAAAACGATTCCAATGAAATTGTCCGATACTTTGAATGCATTGACGAGAAAATACGTGTTGAATTGAGAATAGTATGTCTCAAAACGCTCAGCCTGCCCGGTGTTTTGCAGGTTCTGATAAATGCTTAAATCCTGACTTGGCGATCCGAATATCTCCAGCCAGGTTTTTCCGATAAACTTGTCAGCGTCGATGCCAGTCTGGTGCCTTACACCCGGATTGGCCTCTTTAAAGCGTATATCGATGATTTTGCCCACGCTGTTTACTACCGGTTCGATCAGAAAGAACCCGTTGATCATTTTCTCGAACAGCATGGCATACCGATGCTCACTGGAAACCAGGTTTTTCTGCATGCTCACCAGTTCATGAAGCTGCTGCTTCAGCTTGACATCAGCCATGGTCAGCTCCTCATACAAGCCTGTCAATTCCTTGTTTCTCGTAAACAGCTCCTCTTTCATCATATTGTTCTTTTTCAGATAAAACAGCAGTATGATGACAAAAGCCAGCATGATTAAAAATATCGCCCCGACGGTTATAGCAACGGGCCTGTACTCTTCCAGTACGGAAACCGGTTTGTTTACAATTTCGCTTCCCTTGGGAAGAGAACGGAAATCAATCTGAAACCGTTTTAAAACATTGTAGTCAAATTTCAACTGCGTTTTTTGAGAATGGTCCAGCGGCATTTCATCGATATTTTTTCCGCCCAATACCTTCAGCGCCATCTCCGCAGCTGCTCCGCCTTGAGCCTTGCCGCTTGTCAGACTGCCTCCGATTGCTCCGTGGCCGATGCTGAAGTCGTAAATGCTGTATACCGGAACCGGGCTGGCTTCACTCACCTTTCGTATGAAATACTCAAAGCCTGCCACTGCTCCGACCGCATCGCTGTAATAGGTTGTGACAAATACGATACTGTCCTGCGGCGCATTTGCTATTTCGGCCAGGACATCTTCAAATACTCCGTTGTTTAAAGAATTGATTTTGATGGACGGCCGGATCTGTCTTATGGCGCGTATGGTCATATTCCCGGTCGTCAGCCCGCTTTCCGTGTTGTCATAAAGGAGGTAGACACTTTTAATCCCGGGATGAATCATCAATGCCGCTTTGATCGTCTTTTCCGGCTCAATTTCCTCAATAACGCCCGTCACGCCGGTATACCCTGATGTCAGTTTTCCTGCACCTTCGCTGTTGACACCGCTAAAAACGACTGGAGCATCGGAAAACATGACACCTCTGTTTTCGAGAGCAAACTGCAGCGCCGCGTCATCCGTGGTTAGTATGATGTCAATTTTTTTATTAGAATATTTGTAATTCAGGCGGGTTTTCAACTGCTCGATATTTTCCTGGCTGTTGTAATACTTCCAGTCCATATATTCTATTGATAAGACATAGCTTTCACCGGTCTCCTCAAATACGCCCAGAATACCGGCCATTTGCTGGTCTGTCCAGCTCAGTCCCTGATGATAGGAATTCAATATCAATATTCTCTTAATTCCGCTGTCCGCACTGCACCGCAAGGTAAAAACAAAAAAGAGCAACATTAGAAAAAGCATTGCTGTGATACATTTCGCAAGGAATACTTCCAGTCTTACCATTAATGTTCCTCCTTGCCTTATTGTAACCGTTAATATAATATGTCTACCTCATAAACAACAATTGAAACATTTTTTTACATTAATGGTGAATCAAGTTTTAATTTTCTTCAACAGCCGCCAAATTTCAAGCCTTTACGTTCAATAAATTCCATTTTTCTGCTTAATATACATCGGCTAAACCTATGAAAAGCATAATATGAAAATGCATGCATTAAAAAATGCATGCAAATTAGAGAAATATTATGGAAACACAGTGAATCAAAGCATAAATTGAGGGGCTATGCCCTGGGTCATCACATCCTCGTTTTGAAGCGCCTGGTTTTCAATCCGGTCATACTGTTCAATACTTGCCGCATGGTCTATTTCTGTGTATGCTCATGCAGCCTGAAAAGTTCTGCAGTACGGCATCCTTATGAGCTATATTGCATACGTATATTCCGGTGAAATCTGCTGTAAAAACTGTCTGGCTCTTGACTCCCGGGGATTTTTGAAAAACTCGTCCGCCGGCGCGCGTTCAACAATCACTCCCTGGTCCATAAAAACGGCATCGGTGGCCACCTCGCGGGCAAATCCGATTTCATGGGTTACAACAATCATCGTGATCCCTTCCCGGGCAACATTTTTCATCACGCCCAGCACTTCCTGCACCAATTCGGGGTCCAATGCACTGGTAGGCTCATCAAACAGGATCACATCCGGTTTCATTGCAAGTGCCCGCGCGATGGCAACCCTTTGCTGCTGGCCGCCTGAAAGCTGTGACGGGTAATATGCCCTCTTGTCGTCCAGGCCGACCTTTTCCAGGTATTTTGCCGCCGTCTCAAACGCATCCTTTTTGTGAAGCTTTTTCACAGTGGTCAAACCCTCGGCAACATTCTCCAGCGCCGTCATGTGGGCAAAAAGGTTATATCCCTGGAAAACCATTGCTGTGCATTTGCGCAATTCCAGCATTTGCTTTTTATGCACCTTGTGATAATTAATATACAGCTTACCCAACCTCAGAGTACCTTTCTGCGGGTGCTCCAGCAGATTGATGCAGCGCAGCAGAGTGGATTTCCCCGAACCGCTGGGTCCTAGAACCGCCACAACGCTTCCCTGTGACACATCCAGGTCGATTCCCTTCAGCACCATGTTTTTACCGAAAGCTTTATGCAGATTACGAATCTCAATCAACACCGACACCTCGCTCATGGCGGCGCAGCCGCCTTTCTCCCAGAATTACCAGCTGCTCGAACAGGATACAGATCAGCCAGTACATAACTGCCGCAATGATGTAGGCTTCGAAAAATTTGGACGAACGGGCAGCGGCTATTTTGGCCTGCCCGATAATCTCCGGCACCGATGCGGCAAAAGCTAGAGAAGTATCCTTAAGCAGCGCGATAAAGGAATTTCCCAGATTCGGGATGGCCACCACGGCAGCCTGTGGGATAATAATGCGCCGCAAGGCTTGCGCCGTGGTCATGCCCAGCGATTCCGCCGCTTCGACCTGACCTTTTCCCACAGACAATATGGCTGCGCGGATCGTCTCCGAAAGGTATGCCCCTACGTTAAGGGAAAAAGAGACATACATGAATGTGATGGCATGAATGGAGGATATATCTATGTTCCATCCGTAGGTACTGCCCAGATGGCGCAGAATAAGCGGAATTCCGTAGTAGGAAAGGAAAATCTGCACCAGCAGGGGCGTTCCCCGCATGAACGAAACATATACCTGAGCTATTTGCATTGCAACCGGCACTCTGTAAATTTTAATCAGAGCGATGGCAAATCCCAGGATAATACCAAATATAAATGCAACACATGCAATGGAGAGAGAAACCGGTATCCCGGCCGCAACCCGCGGTATTGATTGTATCATGTAATCCAGGTCCAGCAATCCACTCCCCTGCATATCGGCACCTCCCATGTCCCTTCTATCTTATTTGGAATAATCCACACCGAACCAATCAATGGATAGCTTGCTGAGGGAGCCGTCCTCCTTCAGCTTCGAAAGCGCAGCATCCACCCTTTTCTTGATTTCCTCCCCTGCAGCATCCTTTTTAATGATAAAGTGAGTCGGTTCTGCTGCAATGCGTTCGCCGACAGGCTCAACGTCAAGGTTCTGCGCCTTGGCTTTTGCAGACGCCATGATAGGATCATTCAAAGTTGCATCAATACGGCCGTTTACAATATCCTGCAGAACCGTGGTGACATCTTCTTCATAGTACACTATATCATGGATTTGATCATTGGCTTTGTTCCAGTCCTCCAGTATGCGTGTAAAGGAATCGCCTACCGTAGTACCGATTTTTTTGCCCTTCAAGTCGGCGAGGGTTTGGATATCGGTGCGTCCTTTTTTGACAATGAGCTGGCTTACGCATAATGCGTAAGTGTTTTCTGTCAGCAGGTATTTTGCTGCACGATCAGGATTGCTGGTGATCTGGTTTGCCAGCAGCTGGAACTTGTCGGCATCCAGCCCGGGAAACAGGGAATCCCAAGGCCCCGTTATAAAATCAAATTTCAAACCGGGGTCGGTTTTTTCCACATGACGCAGAACTTCAATATCGTAGCCTGTGAGCTGATTGTTTGCGTCCACATAAGTAAACGGTTCATAAGTGCCCATCGTACCAACCTTGATGATCAGCGGATTCGCAGCAGCTTCACCTGCATCCGACGAGGTTTCCGCAATGGCCGCTGTGGTTTCTGCAGCCGATGACACATCTGCTGCTGACGGCGTTTCTATAGCCGCGGATTGGCCGCAGGCGGACAGGAAAAAAATAAAAAGGATTAACGTAACGATTGCCAGAGTTGTTTTTTTCATAATTGACCTCCCATATATTTATATTTATCATCCGGCATTGCCGGAGCATCACTACCTTGTCAAAAGACCGGCATCCAGCACATACTGGCTTCCGGTTACAAAACGCGATTTTTCACTGGCCAGAAACAAAACGGCTTCGGCTACATCCTCCGGCTCGATCCAGGGCACCGGCAGCAGGTTCCCGGCCGAGCGTTCCGCAATTTCCTCAACGGTCGTACCCTCGAGAAAGGCCAGGCCGTCATTCATCGGTGTATTGACACCGGTGGGATGAATACTTATGACGCGTATTCCATGGGGAGCCAGCTCCAGTGCCAGCGATTTTGTCAGCCCCACAAGCCCCCATTTGGAGGCAGCATAATGCGACAAACGGTTCATACCCCGCATACCCGCAATGGATGAATTATTGATGATGACACCGCTTTTTTGCCTGATCATGTGAGGTATAGCATACCTGGCAGCCAGCCATGCACCCTTCAGGTTGATATCCAGCATGGCATCCCACTCCTCCTCAGCTAGCTCATGAGCCAGGCCGTAGGCGCAAATACCAGCGTTGTTGAAAAGCACATCAACCGTACCAAATGCCTGCACACCGCCTTCGACTGCCTTTTCCAGATCCCGGGCATTCCGGACGTCTCCTGCATACACAAACGCTCTTGCTCCGATTGCCTCAATATCATTCTCAAGCTGCTCCAATTCATCCGACGAGCTGCTGTTGTATGCGGGATAGCTTATTTTCCTGCCCAGATCAAAGCCAATGATATTGGCGCCTTCTTTAGCAAAAGCAAATGCGGCTGCTCTTCCCTGCCCTTTGGCCGCGCCGGTTATGAATACTGTCTTGCCTGTAAATAATCCCATTTTCTACCTCCTGGTATAGCTTTCAAGATATTCATCCAAATCAACCTGTAATGCATTGTTAATCAGATTCGTTGCGATCATTAGCGCTGCAAATGCAGTCAGCAGTACAATCTGCTCCTCATTGAAATATTCCCGCAGCTTCAAAAACAGTTCATCGTCAATCTGTGAAGCATCTGTCACGCAACGCTTGCCGAATTCGACAAGTATTTGTTCTTTTTCTGAAAACACAGGATTGTCCGGGTCTTCACCGGCATCAATCAGAATTTTGCGGAAAAAGGTGGAGCAGATAAGACAACTGTTTTCTGATGAAATCGCATGGCAGAAGTAATTGACCCCTTTATCTCCGATAAACCCACGAACGGCATCCCTCAACGGATACCACTCCATCAGCGCGTGAAATGCAACCGGTGAATGCAGCAATGTTTTCTTCATGTTTGTGATGCGACCGTGCCTGCTGATCTGATCGTCAAAAAGCTCCCTTGCTGTATTGCTTG
>JAEZMC010000257.1 GCA_023435805.1 Bacillota bacterium
CTCTCCGCTCTCCTCCAGCGCAACAGCCAGGTTGTAAAAGCTCCTGTAGCTCTCCGGCCTGATGCGAACCGCTTCCCTGTAGCCGTCCACAGCCTCGCTCCAGCGGTTCAGCCGGTTGCACACATAAGCCTTGCTGCACCAGGCGGCAAAGTCCTCCGGTTTCAACCGCAAGATTTCTTCAAAAACCTCCAATGCGTCTTCCAGCCTGTTCATTTTCACCAGGAGCCTGCCCAGTTCCTCACGCGCTTCCGTTGCCTCCGGCCGCAGCCTGATACACTTTTTGAACTTTTCCTCGGCCTCCCGCTGTTTTCCGGCTTCATTACTGAGCTTGCCGGAAATAAAATGTGCGCGGTAATTTTCTTCCTTTTCCGCTGTCCCGCCAAGCAGTTCAATCCCTTTTTCCTTGTCGCCCATCCGTACATATGTAAAAGCCAGATTCTCAATTGTCTGTGTATTTGCGGAGTCGGATTCCAGCGCCTTCTCATAATACCTGGCTGCCTTTTCATACTTTTTCTGCATAAAACAGGCATTTCCCACATTATAGAAGATGTCCGACAGCTCCGGCGCTGCTGTTCCGCTTATCAGCTCCAGCGCCTTTTTAAAGCCTTCCTGCGCGTCATCGTACCGTTTCAGCCTGTAGCTGATGCAAGCCGAATTATAATAAAGAATCCAGGAGCTGCCCGCCGTTTTGGACAGCGTATCGTATATATAAAACGCGGCTGCGGTATTTCCCTCGCTGATCAGCGAATGGGCCTGATTCAGGCATTTCTTAAAATTCTTGTACATTTCCTCGGGAAGGCCCTTCAGCTCCTTCAAGACCTCCTGCACCTGCCTGTCTCTTGCAGGGGGATTGATCCCTTCGGGCGGAAGCGTCGGGTCTTCCGCGTACTGCAGTTCTGCCTGCTCCACAAGTCCCTGGTAGATACCCTGGCTTTTCACTTTACGAATCATTTTGATGTAATCATGCACCAGAAATGCGGACGGCGGTGCGATTCCGAACAACACAAAAGCTGCCTGCACATGCTGCTCCGTTTCAACATTGTTGACAAAGCTCAATATTGCGATCACGAGCGAGAAAATCTGTGCGCATGCCGGTATCAGCATTAAAAGGCTCTTTCTTTTAAACAGGCGGTAAAATGTATATATCATCAAAAGAAGCATTAAAACAATGATAAAGCCATTTATTACCGTCATGACGCTCCTCCTTACTCACGGTCAGCCATCTGCATTTCCTGCCACTGCTGCCTCGAAATGAGTATCTGTCTCGGTTTGCTGCCTTCAAAGCCGCCAACGATTCCCCTGGCCTCCATCTGGTCTACAATTCTTGCCGCTCTGGCATAACCCACCTTGAATTTGCGCTGTATCAGCGAAACAGAAGCCTGTCCTGCCTCCACCACCAGCTCGATCGCTCTCGGAAGCAGCTCGTCATTGTCCCCGCTGTCCTTGTCAAAGGAACTGTCTTCATTATTTATTTCCTCAATAATATGGTCGTCATATAATGCACTGCCCTGCGCCTTTACATATTCTACCACTCTCTCGACTTCCGCATCAGTTATGTTTGCCCCCTGCGCTCTTACCGGCTTTGATTTGCCTACCGGGTGAAGCAGCATATCTCCCCTGCCGAGCAGCTTTTCCGCGCCGGCCATGTCAAGTATGGTTCTGGAGTCAATCTGTGATGAAACAGCAAAAGAAATCCTTGAAGGAATATTCGCCTTGATCACGCCGGTAATGACATCGACAGATGGCCTCTGCGTGGCGATAACAAGATGCATGCCGGCGGCTCTTGCCATCTGGGCAAGCCTGCATATGGCGTCTTCTACGTCGTTGGGCGCCACCATCATCAAATCCGCCAGCTCGTCGATTATGATGACGATTTGCGGCAGCGTCGGCTGTTCACCGGTTCTTTTCATCAGTTCGTTATAGCCCTTGATATCTCTGACCGCCTTGTCCGCAAATAGCTTGTACCGGTTGACCATTTCCTGCACAGCCCAGTTCAGAGCGCCCGCAGCCTTTTTAGGTTCCGTCACGACAGGTATCAGCAGATGCGGAATGCCGTTGTAAACGCCGAGCTCCACTACCTTGGGATCGATCATCAGCAGCTTGACTTCCTCCGGGGTTGCCTTGTAAAGCAGACTTACAATCAGGCTGTTGATGCAAACGCTCTTGCCGGAACCTGTGGCACCAGCAATCAGAAGGTGGGGCATTTTTGCGATATCAACTATGATGGTTTCCCCGGAAACATCCTTCCCGACCGCAAATGCAACCTTGGAGGGCTGCTGCACGAATTCCTGCGATTCGATCACATCCCTGATCAGCACCATATTGACCTCTTTATTCGGCACCTCGATCCCGATCGCCGCTTTTCCGGGTATGGGCGCTTCGATTCGGATACCGGGAGCAGCCAGATTCAGCGCAATGTCATCGGACAGGTTTACAATCCTGCTGACCTTGACACCGGCGCTCGGCTGGAGCTCATATCTTGTAACGGTAGGTCCTCTTGTAACATTGATCACCTTTGCGGACACACCGAAGCTGCTTAGCGTATCCTCGAGCTTTCTGGCGCCTTCCAGCACCTGGCTGCGGTAGTTCTTCGAATTGCCGCCGGCCTCCGTATCCTCTTTCAGCAGGTCATACGGCGGATAAACATACTGGGGGTGCACACCGTTTTTTGCAGCAGAATCAACTGGATGAACCGTCTGCGCACCGTCCGCATTTGTTTGAATAAAAGGTCTCTCCATAACAGGCGCCGGCTTGGCCCGCTTCTTTTTCAAATCACCGATCACGAGTTCCAGCGGCTCATCCAGAGCTGATGTTTCAGGCAGCTCCTCCCCGGCGGCATGCACTGCCTCCTGCTCGGGCAATGGCTCCTTATTCTTTCTGCCTGTCTTTTCCTTCAAATCCCTCGTGGTTTTTTCTATCTTAAAATCGATTACCTTCGGCCTTTTATCGAACTGCAGCGACATGCCGTTTTCATCGTCAACAACATATGGCTCCAATTCCATATCTTCCGTTTCGGCAGCCGTTTTCTTTTTTAATTTTTCCTTTCCGTCGCCGGGTGCAAAAAGCCTTCTGATGTTTTTCAGAAATCCGGTAATAGATGAGTTCGTCAACAGTATAATGTTCACCAGCGACAGAGCTGTCAGAATGATAATGGTCCCAAGTGCACGGAAGGTCACCAGGAACGGCAGACTGATCAGCCCGCCCAGTACCCCTCCTCCCGAGAGCGCCACACCGTCATTATAGAATTGCCCCAAAGCACCGAGAGGCTTAAGTCCATTGTAATCCTCCGGTCTGTAATGCCCGGTCTGTATCAGTGCCGAAACCAGCAGAAACAGAAAGAAGCCGTACAGCGGCTTGTTTTTCATATCCATTTCAATAGGCCCGAAGATCAGAACAGCGGCAAATACTATGATGACAGGCGGTATCAGAAAAGACGGCAGACCGAGCAGTCCAAGTGAAACCTCACGTAAAAATGTGCCGAACATTCCAATCGAGTCTTTTACATAGAAGCTCAGCAGCATCAGAATACCCAGCGCAAGCACCAGGATTCCCTGTATTTCCTGAAGATGGATGCTTCTGCTTTTTTTCTTGAGCTTCACATTTTGTTTTTTCTTTTGTGTCTTTTTCCCTTTCAAGTTTTCACCCCCGGATATTCCTTGCAGCCAAGCGTTTCAGCTTTACGCTTCCCGATCGCAGACCCTGTCAGGTATGCACCGGCCTTTTAAAAATGAAGACCCCCGCCAGCGGATACGATGCGAACACACAGGCAGCATTTTCAAAAGCTGCTCTCAGTCCCTTGTTTTTCCGAAATGTACCGTAACCACTATACCATATTTTCTCAACGTTTTCCATAGTTTTTTGGACCTGCAACCGCCTGTGCCGCTTGTCTTTTAAATCCTCCGCAGCTTTGCCGGCATACGGATCAGCAGACAAAAAAGTCTAAATATCTATGCGCAATTTACCAAAATTTTAATATTGAAGAAGGATTTTATACTTTAATGTCAAATATTTTATTAATACGGAAAATTTAATATCTATCGAAAGAGGGTACTATATGAAAATGTTAACAAGGCTGTTACGTTTCCTCTCCCCAGTTTTGGAAAGGGTTATCAGGCTATCTAAACCTGTGACGTCCTTCCTTTCAAATGCCAAGAGCATAAAAACCAAGCTTGTATTGGCTTTCTTAGTACCTATTCTTCTCATTGTATTCCAGGGTATCATAGCCTATTCCAATACATCCGGTACGGCAACAATGCTTGCATCAAAGTCCTCCATTACCGCCATGGAAAGCAGCGGCAAATATCTGGAGGTCGTTTTGCAAACAGTTGAAAATCTGGGTGGTCAAATATTTGCAGACAGCGATATTCAAGATTATCTGTCAGAGAACTATGATAAGGAAGATATTATTGCAAAACGGGACCTGAGCAGGAAGGTGGAAAACAGACTGATGTCCATTACCACATTCAGTCCGGATGTCGGAGGGCTCTTGTTGATTGCCGACAAAGAGTCCACAGCGTCACTTTCTACCTCGATAGCGACATCTGTTAAATTATCGCAGCTGAAAGACAGTGCCGCCATGCAGAAGCTTCAGGGAGACTCCGGCGGTATGGGATGGTTCGGCATCCATGAAGAATTGGATACATTGAACAGCAGCTCACCGGACAATTACGGACTTTCTCTGCTCAGAATCATCCGCAGTACCTCTACAATGGAAAATATAGGACTGCTTGTAATCGACATAAAACCGAAAGTGATCACTTCTCTGATGGAAAGCATCAACCTCGCGGACAAGCAGCAGATTCATCTGGTAAGCCCGGACGGACGAGTGATTACAAACGGAGCTGATGCCGGCAAATCCAGCAATCTTACAAAACAAAAATTTTACACCGATATTGCAGCCGGAGAGAATACGAAGGGTTCCGGCAAGATCACCTATGAAGGCACCAAATACCTCATGACCTTTTACAAAATTGGCACCACCGGCTATACGCTTTTAGGGTTCATCCCCGAGAAGGAGCTCAGCTCCGCCGCACGTCAGGTCATTTTGATTACCGTAATAATGATCGTACTTGCAGCGCTCATCGCATTCGGCACGGGGATATTCATGGCAAACAGCATGAGCAGGACCATTTCCCGCATTATTAATGCTTCCGGACGCGCTGCTTCCGGCGACCTTTCCGTATCCTTCGATTCCAGGAGGCGCGATGAGCTGGGGACGCTCACGCGGAGTATCAACTCCATGATCGCCAGCATGCGAAGCCTGATCGAGCAAACAATCGGCGTTTCCGGGAAAGTCTCCAGTTCCGCTCTCACCGTTTCCTCCACCTCCCTACAGGTGTCGTCGGTATCTCAGGATATATCAAGGGCTATACAGGAAATATCACAGGGAGCCTCCGCACAGGCGGCGGATGCGGAACAGGGTGTAGAAAAAATCAGCGCCCTTGCTATAAAAATCAACGATGTCACCGAAAACGCCAGATCCATCGACAGTCTGACAAAAGACACGATGGAAATGACCCAGACCGGCCTGGCCTCAGTGGAAGACCTCGACGTCAAAGCGCTCCGCACGACGGAAATCTCCAAAGAAATCATGGAGGATATTCAGCAGCTGGACGTACACTCCAAATCCATCGGCAAAATCGTCAAGGTCATCAGCAGTATAGCGGACCAAACCAATCTGCTTGCACTCAATGCAGCCATTGAAGCGGCAAGAGCCGGTGAAATGGGAAAAGGCTTCGCAGTTGTTGCGGACGAGGTAAGAAAGCTGGCCGAGCAGTCTATGAGCGCAACACGTGAGATCGCGGCAATCATCAAGAGTACGCAGGACCAAACGGCACGGGCGGTTGAAAAGGCCGCGACTACGGAAGCCATACTCAAATCTCAGAATGACGCTGTTATGAATACCACCGGCGTATTTAAGAGTATTATGCACTCAATGGAAACGCTTTCTGAACAGGTGAAGCAGATCATGACCAGAATAACGGAGATGGAAGAAAACAAGGAACAGGCTATCAATTCCATACAGAACATCTCTGCCGTATCGGAGGAAACCGCCGCTTCCTCGGAAGAGGTTACCGCTTCGACGCAGGAGCAGCTTGCCAGTATTGAAGAGCTGGCAAGACATGCGGACGAGCTTGAAAACTCCGCAAAGGAATTGCAGCAATCCATATCCAGATTCAAGCTGGAGTAAATGTTACACATCCAAGGGATGCGTTTTGTGCCGCAGTCCGCGCACGAAATGCATCCCTTTTTATTGCCTTTATTTCTTCAGCATATGCAGTTCACTTTCTTCCACAGTATTTCCAGGTTGAAATGCCGAATCCAGAAAAGAACGAGGACAAGTACTGAGCAATTTTTCAAGGATGTACCTGTCCCCTGTTTTTGCAACGATGACCCTCTCGCCTCTGAAATCTGCTTCAAGATAGGCCGTTTCTTCGGTACCTTCCGCATGCTGAAAAACAATCTCCGCCGGCACGACTGAATACAGAATCACTGCAGCTCACCTCCGTGATTGTTGTTAAACGTTTTCTGACTGCGTCTTTCAGCAATCAGTTCATATAATTTATTCATAGCGTCGGAAAGGCCTCCAACCGCGCAGATCAGCCTGCTTCTGAC
>JAEZMC010000262.1 GCA_023435805.1 Bacillota bacterium
GGAGATACTGCTTGAAAAATAATAGATTTGTACTTTGTGTTTTGTTTCCCCTATTCGGATTGATTACAGTATTTTTAGTTGCCCCTTTGCTGTATGGCCTGGGTATATCTTTTTTCAACTACAACCCCCTTCGGCAGGATAACCCTTTCATTGGTTTTGCAAACTACGGGAAGCTGCTCAGTGACAAGGTGTTTATCAAAGCAATTGGCAATACTTTGTTCTTTGTGTTTGTCACGGTGACTTTGAACATCGTTATCACACTGATACTGGCACAGCTCATTACGGTGCTTTCAAGCAACAAAACACGAAGCTTTTTCAGAACCATGTTTTTCATACCGTGTGTCGCACCGCTTGTTGCCACTTCCGCAGTATGGGGAGGAAATATTTATTCCACGCGTTATGGTATTATCAATACTGTTCTGAGCCATTTTAACATTCAGCCGATCAATTTTATCGGAGATGCGGACCTGGTCATGTATGCCCTCATCATTTTCACCATATGGGCTGATTTCGGGTATAATACCGTACTTTTTTCGGCAGGGCTGGATTCCATACCCCTGGAATTTACTGAAGCAGGTAAAATAGACGGCGCAGGACCGATCAGGCGATTTTTGTATATCACCTTCCCTCTTTTGGGACGCACCTTTGCGTTTGTCTCGATCATGACCATCATATCTCATTTCCAGATGTTTGTGCAGTTTATGGTGCTGGCCCAGCGCGGAGGCCCGAATGGCGCCTCCACCGTTCTGACACTGTATGTATACAAGCTTGGTTTTATCAACAAGGATATGGGATATGCATCTGCCGTAGCGTTGGTGCTGTTTTTAATCATCATGGTGGTTACGCTTGTGCAACGCAGGCTGAACCGTGTGGATTGGGGGTATTAGGCAATGACTACAAACAGATTGCAAAGAAGAACCTCTGCGCTTCATTTGCTAATTATTAAATTTCTTCTGATAGTCACGGTATTTGTTGTGTTCCCATATATATTGATGTTACTGACATCCTTCAGAACCACAAAGGAAATTTTGACCTATTCAAGGGAAATCCTGCCCAGGGAATGGACAATTTCCGGCTACATCAAGGTGTTTACCCAGGCGCCGTTTGTCAAGTGGTTTATCAACAGTGTCATCATTACCGGTACTGTGACCGTAGCCGTATTATTCACGAGCACGATAACCGGATTCGTTTTTGGCAAGTACAGGTTCAAATATAAAAATGCACTGTTTTTGATCATACTTGCAACGATGATGGTTCCTTCACAGGTTACCATGATTCCCTCCTTTTTGATCATAAACTGGATGGGTCTCTACAATAAACTCGCAGCACTGATCGTTCCGGCATTAATCAGCACGTTTGGCATTTTTCTGTGCAAGCAGTTTATAGAAGACATACCGGATAGCCTGTGCGAATCGGCAACAATAGATGGCGCCGGAGATTTCCTGATTTATCTGAAAATCATCCTGCCGCAGATCAAGCCTGCAATAGGCGCGCTGACGATATTCACCTTCCTGGCAACCTGGAATGATTACCTCGGTCCGTTGATCATGCTGAGCGAAGTAGACAAGATGACTCTGCCGCTTGCGCTGTCCTTCTTCAACAGCCAGCATTCCACCGATATCGGGACGACCATGTCGGCAGCCACGCTGGTCATGCTGCCGGTAACACTGGTGTTCATCATTTTCCAGAAACAGTTTATCAAAGGGATTTCTCTGACCGGCATCAAATGAACCCGCAGGATTATACAGTTGAAAAACCTTCTTCACTTTTATCGGTGAAGAAGGTTTTCTGTTTTTCATGCTTATTCGTTTATCAGGCTTTTTTGTTTATCAGGCCTACTCGTTTAATATATCTCCGTTACGGCTTTCCGCCTGCAATACCACCCATGTCCGTGAATTATTTGTTCACGCCGCAGATTTCCCACTCCGGATGCAGCGACACGGGATGTGCAGCAGTGTCTTTAGTTGCCGTCAAAAGTGCATCGGGATGTTCCTGCAGCAAGGTCATCGGATACTCGGGAGTAATATCGGAAAAAAGCGCAACCCTGAGAGCCGTTTGCTTCCATGCCCCTGTATCACTGAACAGGCGGACCTTCTTTGCCGACAGGCATTCCTTTACTCCCAGCGTGATTGACATCGGCGGTACGAATTGGTATCCCGCGCCATACGTGCGCTGGGCCAGCGCCATGATGGTATCGATATTGTTTTCCTGAACACGAAGCGTGGAATTCCTTACATCATCAACTGTAACATGGGAATAGGGATGCCGGCGCGCCTGGTTGTACGCAATATGTCCATCCTGTCCCCAACCGCCGAGTGTTAAATCGAGAGGCGCTTCATTGATTTTTTCAAGAATGAAATCGATTTTTGAAACTTCAGGGAAAAAACGCTGATTCAGCGGCACCGCCAGTTCGTCTCGTATGCCCCCGTAAAAATACCTTTCCATAAAGCTCCGGAAGTTATACGGGTCATTTTCTGCCAGCGGTCTCCCCTGCCAGTCCAAGCATTCATCCATATGAAACACGACCAGGTTTTTCAGCGAGATGTTCTCTTCATTTACGATCCTGGTAAAAGGAGCGTACCAGCAGCTCGGCCCGCATGGGACAATCGCACGGTAACTGCGTCCTTGTTCACCGGCAGCTTTTATTTCATCTGCAAACTCTCTTGCCATCAGCTCACCCATGCTTGCGGAATCCTTCACCATCCTGAAAGGTATCTTCAGGTCCGGATGTCCCTCGAGTTCTTCTGCCGGTATACTGCACCATCTGTACAAATCTTTTCTACTAATATTGCTCATAGCGAGTCAGACTCCTTAACTTTATAATATTAGACCATCCGTGCTCATTTGTGATCATTTTAACACGTAATAGCCACAATGTCAATCGCACAACCTCCCCTATGATAGCAGCTAAACCCGCCATATACGCAGACTATAGACTATGATTATTTGTGCTCATTTGTAATCTATTTGCTTGACGTTGAATTTTCAATGTGATATGATTCCATTAAGCATACAAGACAGGAGGATGTTATAATGAGCCAATCCATGTTATTAAAGGACTATAAGCCCAAAAGCAATCTGGTCGTACAGCAGCATCAGGTATTAACACCAAAGTTCCCCGTAATTGACATTCACACACATTTCGGCCCTCTTGTTCTCGGTGATGAGTATGAAAAGGTTTATGATACGGGTACTGTTACTAAAAGACTCCGGGAGCTGAACATCCGTTATGTCTGCAATCACGAGCTTTTGTGGGGGGACGGCCTGGACAGGCTCTTGCGGAAGCTTGCGGGCTATGAAGATTTCATCCTGACATTTGCTTCAGTAGATGTTTCCAGGTTGGATGATGAGGATTTTGCCACCTATGTCGATCAACTTTTCAGAGATCACAAATCGAAAGGCATACGAGGAATAAAGCTGTGGAAAAATATCAGCCTGGGCATGAAGGACAGATCCGGTAAATACATCGCCATTGATGATTCTAGGCTAAAGCCCGTATGGGAGGCTTCTGCAAAATATGAGCTTCCGATATTGATCCATATAGCTGATCCAAAGGGCTTCTTTACACCGGTGGATGAATATAACGAATACTATGAATGTCTCCATGTGACCCCCGAATGGTCTTTTTGCTCTCCTAAGCTGTACAGCTTCGAGCAGCTGATGCAAATGCAGGAAAATATGCTGGCGGACAATCCGGATACCACTTTTATTATCGCACATGTCGGATCGTATGGTGAAAACCTCGGTTTTGTAGGCCGCCTTCTGGACAAATACAAAAACATGTATATCGATATTGCGGCAAGAATCAATGAATTGGGCAGACAACCCTATACCGCCAGGAAATTCTTCATCGACTATCAGGATCGTATCCTGTTCGGAACGGATTACTCCGCATATGACCCCAATGATATTTATCCCTATTATTTCAGATTTTTGGAGACCTTTGACGAATATTTTGATTACCAGCCGCCCGAAGACCCTATTCCTACAGGACGTTGGAAAATTTACGGCATTGGCCTCGAGGACGATGTGCTTGAGAAGATTTACTGTAAAAACGCACAAAAGCTGCTTAAATTGAGCATTTGAAATGCATATTGATAAATAGAAATTGTGAGGTATAATGATATGGGTTACAAATTGAGATTCGTACAAAAATTTGAACAAAAGAATACCGAAGCCTTTATGGAACTGGAGCGTCAGTTTGCCGCACTGGAAAAACAGTACCCGGAATTTCCAAAGGGTAAAAGATATTTTCCGTACATAGCCCGGGACCCTCAGAACACTTTAGTCTGGGAAGCGGATTTTAACACGCTTGAGGACGCTATTGAAGCAAAACTGTTTTTTGAAAATGACAACAGGCATGAAGACCTATACAGCAAACAGGTTCAATTTTTCGTAGAGTCCTATACGGAAATATACAAGAGCCTCGATATATAAAAGGAACAGGCACCGGAAGTGGAGTGAAATCGCATTGGACAATAATGCATTTAACATTGAAAGATCCCGTGAAATAATAAAGCTGCTTGACGAGAAAGGCAGAGTGACGGTAACGGAGCTCGAACAACGTTTTCGTATTTCCGGTTCGACTGCAAGAAGATTGTTAAATGAACTCGGAGCGGAAGGAAAGCTGGTCAGGGTCCATGGAGGCGCAGTTGCTGCCGATGGCGGACCGTCCGAGGACAATGTGGACAAGAAAAAGGATAAAAACACGGCTGAAAAATACGCGATCGCACTGGAAGCGAGAAAGCTCATCCAGGACGGGGACATTATCATGCTGGGAGGCGGCACGACCATTCTTGAGCTTGCGAAGCTGCTGCACGACCTGAAAAGCGCAGTCGTTGTTACGGATTCCATCCTTGTCGCCGCCGAGCTTTATAAAAACGCCAACATTGAGGTACATGCAACAGGCGGACTGATCCGGCCTGTTACCGGTGTCATGGTAGGCCATGCAGCTGCCATGTCGCTGAAGAACACTTTTGTTAAAAAGGCCTTCATAGGGGCGGATTCCATTTCACTCGATTACGGCATCACAACCCCCAATGTATTTGAAGCGGAAATGGAAGCAAGGCTGATGGCGCAGTCCGAAGCCGTTTATTTGCTTGCGGATCATACGAAATTCGGGAAGGTTACGCTGACCCCGCAAGCCCGGCTTAATGAAGTGACACATATCATCACGGACACCCGGACTGATGCTGAGCTGATAGAAGCACTTGAGCACAAAGGCATCCGTGTGACTACCGTAAAGGCATCTGACAGACGTTGATCATTTTTACATGATAGTATCACGCATTCAGCTTTCCGTCAGCTTTCATGTTAAAAATATATCGATGTATAATTGCATTTTAGCAGTTCATGTGTTATATTGTATTTTGACATATAAGGCCTTTTGCGGCAGGACGTTTAAAAAACGAAAACGTATCCGGTGCTGCAGGAGCATTATCAGGAGGTATAGTTATGAGTGAATTAAAAGGTGCAGCTATATTTGGCCAGTCCGGTGGACCGACCTCGGTAATAAACGCCAGTGCTGCAGGCGTATTTCAGGAAGCGTTGAAGCAGGGTGCAATCACTGCTGTTTACGGCGCTGCTCACGGTATTAAGGGAATCCTCGATGAAAAATTCTACGACATGAGCAAGGAAGACCAGCAGGAATTGGATCTCTTGAAGACCACTCCTTCCTCGGCGCTCGGCTCCGTCCGTTACAAGCTTAAAAAAGCGGAAGATGACGATACCGATTACAAGAGACTTCTGGAAGTATTTAAAAAATACAACATCCGGTACTTCTTCTACAACGGTGGAAATGACTCCATGGACACCTGCAACAAGGTCAGCAAGTTCATGCAGCAATCAGGCTACGAGTGCAGAGTCATGGGCGTTCCCAAGACCATTGACAACGACCTGTGGGGAACGGATCACTGCCCGGGTTACGGAAGTGCCGCAAAATACATTGCCACTTCAACCATGGAAGTTTACCATGATGCCAGAGTTTATGACAAGGGCATGATTACCGTGCTTGAAATCATGGGAAGAAATGCGGGCTGGCTCACTGCTTCCGCCGCACTCGCTTCCTACATGGGCCATGGACCGGACCTGATCTACCTTCCGGAAATTCCTTTCGACGTGGACAAGTTCATTGCCGAAGCTACTGAAATATATAAGAAGCAGAACAATGTCATCATTGCTGTTTCCGAAGGTATCAGGGACAAGGACGGCAAATACATTTCCGAGTACGGCTCCGACCTGGCCAAGAGCAAGGACGCTTTCGGCCATGCACAGCTTGGCGGCCTCGCCTCTACCCTTGCAAACATTCTGAAGGAAAAGACCGGCGCCAAGGTACGCGGTATTGAATTCAGCCTGCTGCAGAGATGTGCCGCACACGTAGGCTCCCTCACGGATGTGAACGAAGCTTATATGGCGGGCCAGATGGCAGTACGCTATGCCGTCGAAGGCAAGACCGACTATATGGTAGCCTTTGAGAGAGCAGAAGGACCGGAATACAAATGCAACATCAAATTGATCAACCTTACGGATGTCGCCAATACGGAAAAGAAGATCCCAAGGGAATGGATCAATGAAGCCGGTAACGGTCTGAATGAAGAGTTTATCAAATATGCTCTTCCGCTGATACAGGGCGAATCGGTACCGCCGCTTGTAAACGGCCTGCCGAGGTTTGCCAAACTTAAAAAGGTACTGGCTACAAAATAAATCATACTGAATGACAAAGCTGTTCCTCCTGCTGGGGTATGAAACGTTCTCATATCTGCCCCATCCGGGGTGAACAGCTTTTTTCAATGCCTCCGGAATTTCTTCACCCTCGGTTTAATACGCTACATATGGTACCGGGCTTCTGACAGTCAACAATATATTGACAAATGTAACCTGCCCCGATATACTTAAATTAACAATTGAAAGCGTGCCGTGCGACTGGCGGAAGTGGAATCAACCACATGGAAGCACGGCAGTATAGGATTCAACCGGCCGCCTGGGTCACAGTTACGTGAAATGCCATTGGTTGATGGCAGATCACATATTTGTGTTCAGGGCGGTTTTTTATTTGGGTAAATAGTACCCTGATGGGTAATTAGAAATATTAGTGCGGAAAAATGCTTTTAGTATCTGAAGAGGTGTATGCGCATGAATGAAAATAGTTGGAACGGCTTTGTTCCGGGCAAATGGATGAAGGATATCGATGTACGCGATTTCATAGTAAAAAATTACACGCCCTATGACAGTAACGAGAGCTTTTTAAGCGAGTCCAGCATAAATACACGGAAGCTTTGGAGCAAGTGCAAAAAACTCCTGCGGGATGAGCTTTTGAAGGGCGGCGTGCTGAATGTTGATACAAAAACGGTTTCCGGCATTAACAGCTTTGGTCCGGGTTATATAGATGAACAATATGAAATCATCAAAGGACTTCAGACCGATAAACCCCTGAAAAGGGCCATCATGCCGTACGGAGGAATCCGAATGGCAAAGCAGGCCTGTGAAGCCTACGGTTATAAACTTCCCGGGAAATTTGACGAGGTCTTTCTCAATTATCGGAAAACCCATAATGACGGTGTATTCAGCGTCTATACACCGGAAATGAAGAAAGCCCGTAAATCCGGTGTTATTACCGGTTTACCCGATGCATACGGCAGAGGACGTATCATAGGCGATTACAGGCGGGTAGCGCTTTATGGCACGGACAGGCTGATTGAACAGAAGCACGCCGATCTGGAGCAGCTCCAGGAAAACGGGATGGATGAAGAAACCATCCGTCTGAGCGAAGAGGTGTACGAGCAGATCAAATCACTGGGCGAACTGACGCAGATGGCCGCCCAATATGGTTTTGATGTATCAAAGCCTGCGGCAGACGCCCGGGAGGCTGTGCAATGGACATATTTCGCCTTCCTTGCGTCCGTTAAGGAAACAAACGGCGCTGCCAATTCTCTTGGCAGAGTCTCCACCTTCCTGGATATTTACATTGAAAGGGACATGAATGCAGGGTTGATCAATGAAAGTGACGCACAGGAGCTGATCGACCAGTTTGTAGTGAAGCTGCGGCTCATACGGCATCTCAGGACACCCGACTACGACGAGCTGTTTGCAGGCGATCCCGTCTGGATCACGGAAGCCCTTGGCGGCATATGTACGGACGGCAGACACATGGTAACGAAAACCACTTACCGCTTTCTGCACACGCTGTTCAACCTGGGCCCAGCTCCGGAACCCAACCTGACCGTTCTCTGGTCGGTAAGGCTGCCGGATGCCTTTAAAAAATACTGCGCAAAAGTATCCATGGTTACCAGCGCCATTCAATATGAAAACGATGATCTGATGCGTCCGGATTTTCTGGATGATTACAGCATTTCCTGCTGCGTCAGCGCGATGAAAACCGGAAAGGACATGCAGTTTTTCGGTGCCCGCTGCAATCTTCCAAAGCTGCTGCTGCTTGCGCTGAACGGCGGAAGGGATGAGGTGTCCGGCGAGCAGGTCGCACCCGAGTCCGAACCGTATGCAGACGAATACCTGGATTACAAAAAGGTGCTGGCCCGTTTCAAACGCTACCAGAAATGGCTTGCAGGCCTGTATGTCAACACCATGAACACCATCCACTACATGCATGACAAATACGCCTACGAACGGCTGATGATGGCGCTACACGACACCCGGCCCGAAAGGCTCATGGCTTTCGGTATCGCAGGCCTTTCCGTACTGGTGGATTCGCTCAGTGCCATTAAATATACTTATGTAAGGGCTATACGGGATGAGCGCGGACTGATCACAGATTTTGAAATCAAAGGCTCCTATCCCCAGTTCGGAAACGATGACGACCGGGTAGACAGTATTGCTGCGGAGGTAGCCAAAAATTTCATCACGGACCTGAAGAAGCATAAAACATACAGAAACGCCGTTCATACCTTGTCGATCCTGACCATTACCTCCAATGTCGTGTATGGCAGGAAAACCGGTTCGACGCCTGACGGAAGGAAATATGGCGAACCGTTTGCACCTGGCGCCAACCCAATGCACGGCAGGGACAAAATGGGAGCCCTTGCCACCTTGAACTCCGTGGCAAAAATACCTTACGAGTATTGCAAGGACGGTATCTCCCTGACCTTGACATTGGTGCCGCGGTCTCTTGGCCGCGATATGCCAGCCCGCCTCTCCAACCTGTCCGCACTGCTGGACGGCTATTTTTCACAGGGCGGACATCATATCAATATCAACGTGCTTGAACGGGTCGTGCTGGAACAGGCCATGGAGGATCCGTACAACTACCCGCAGCTGACCATCAGAGTGTCCGGCTACGCCGTCAATTTTGTCAGGCTGAACCGACGGCAGCAGGAGGAGGTCATCGCCCGTACCTTCCACCGTGCGATGTAGGATATGCTGCGAAAAGCCATACCATCAGGCCTTCGCCCTGTCTTGATCATATATCCACAGACCCAGCGCGGGATTGGATATAAAGAAAATTTCTTCGCCGCTTTCCAGTATATTGTATCCGTCCACAAGGCGCGAAGGGTCAACCATCCGCATAGCCTCGCCGACCGGCATATACCTGTAGCCGACGCCTTCAATTACAGAACGCTCCATTCTGTCGGTGCAATAAGTGATGCTGAACCTGCCGTCCGAAGAGCCGTAAATCAGGTGTGATGCGGCAGATAGATTGCGGGACAGCTCATTTTCGCCTTTCATCAGCTCGAGCACATTCAAGCGGCCTATATACCCAAATTTACGGATCAGTTGATCCACTTCGTCGTCTTCACCGAATTTTTTCACTCCGGGGCCGATAATGATCAGCTCCGCATCCTGATCAAGCGCCATTCTGGTCCGATATATGGACTTGTTGCCAAGCCAGGTGCTCTTATATTCCCTCTCATCCAGGTAAACAACAGCCTTCTTGATCTTTTTAGTGACATAGGTTATGTTTTTTCGGGCGCTCAATTCTGCCGCCGCGTCAAATACAGGCCTTCCACGCCCTCCATAGAGGCCGTGTACATGCACGCCCGTTTCCGTCTGCGAAGTAACGGTCAACAGGTATACGAGGGGAAGATTGGATATGAAGTTTTCTTCAGCATAGTCAAATACAGTGCGTACCGGGCTGTCACGATGCCCGAGCACCTTTTCAAGCCCGCAGGTCGCGGCCATCATGTGCGTTTTACTGATCATTGCGCTGCCGCCGCAGCCCACGAAAATATTCTTGCTGTAATTGGCCATACCGGCTATCTCATGCGGTACCACCTGTCCGACGGAAATAATGAGGTCATACCCGTCCAGCAGTCTGAAATCGACTTCCACCTCGATCGGGTGCCGGACCAGTCCCCCGGAAACCTCTTCCACAAGCCGGGATGGTATCTCACCAAGCTTGACCACATCCGTTTTCCAATTGTGTATGAATATCCGGTCTGCTTGCAGTCCCTCACCGAAAAATTCCCCGATCTCATGCTCCGTCATAGGCTCGTGTGTACCAAGCGCAGGCATGATGTCCACTTCGCAGGGCGGGTCGCTTCTTTTCAGGGTGTCCGCCAGCATGGCGGTGATCCTTCCTGCATAGGAATGCATACGTGTATAGTCGGGAGGGATGATCAGCACCCTCCGTAGCGCTTCCATAGAGCATTTTCCGTACCTTTGAGCACCTGCTTCAACACTTTCCATAACAATATGTAAAATCTCTTCATCGTTCAGGGGTTCTTCTCCACCCCGCCCATAACAAAATTGTTCCATCTGCATCATATCCCCTGTACTGTTAATACCATCCGTATTTATGGCACGCTTCCACCATTGCGAATATATTCTCATTCGGAGTGTCGTCGTGCACGCTGTGGTCGGAACACAGGATATAGCCTCCGTTTCCTGCAGCGACCGCAATACATTCCTTCACCTCGGCTTCCACATCTGCAACGCTGCCCTTCACCAGCGTATGCTTGTTGTCCACATTGCCAACCAGTGCAATACGGGAACCGTAGGTTCTTTTCATTTCAGCCAGGTCCATGCCCGCGCTGCGTTCGATGGGGTTGAGCGCCGTAATTCCGGTGCCGACAAGGTCATCGGTCAACGGACGGATATTTCCATCGCTGTGGAATATCACCGGAGTGCCGAGCTTCCGGAAAGCAGCGATCATGCGGGTGACCTGCGGTATGATGAATTCTCTGAAAAGTGCGGGTGAAAGCAGCGGTGCCGATGTACTGCCATAATCGTCCGCAATCCAGATGATATCGGCGCCTGCTTCGATCATCCGGACTCCCCCTTCAATATAGAAATCCACGCATTTCGTCATGATATCGGTTACAAGCTCCGGTTCATCATAGAATGAAACGCTCAGCCCTTCCATTCCCATCAGCAGCATCGCCGCACTGTATGGACCTCGTACGCTGCCGGCAACCGC
The DNA here is from genome assembly GCA_023435805.1 of Bacillota bacterium. GTDB lineage: Bacteria > Bacillota > Clostridia > Acetivibrionales > DTU013 > JAEZMC01. Next base: position 11,369 of record JAEZMC010000262.1, read on the forward strand.
CATTTCTTTTTCGCGTGCAAGGCGTACAGTGGTTTTGATACCGTCGAGACGTGAAGGTATGCCCGGGTCAGGCATGGTATAGTTGTTCCAGTCGTTTGTGCTTTTTATGGGAAAATCCACCGGGGCATCAATCGGCCAGGTAGAACTGTGCTTCTGGTAGGTGGTTTGCCACTCGTCCTGATAAATATCGGCAGACCCGGCTTTTACCATAAAGCCGCCCTGCCCTCCGAACGGGCAGAAGCAGAGATCGTAACCCACCTTCATATATAGCTTCACCACATCCTCCGGATCATATATCTCCGGAACATAGCCGAGTACCTCCTCGAAAAAGGGCCGTGAATAGATAAACTCAAAAACAGGTACCCTGTCAGGTATTTTACGGCTGAGCGTTGTTAACACACGTTCTTTTGAAGTCATCCGGTAATACTCCTTTCAATCAATCTGGGTATGATGTAAGGACTGTCGGTCAGCACAGACACTCGAGCCTGTTTTCCCTGCTTTGCAAAAGCAGCCTCCAGTGCCGCTTCTACAGATGGAAACAAAGTGCATTTCATATCCGACGCATCGGCAGCCGTCATGCCGCGGGCTACGAGATAGACGTCGCAGTGCATCAATACGGCGGTCCAGAGCTGTGCGGCCCATTGGTCATGCATGAAAAATCCGGGCTTCGATATGGTTTTGATCACATCCTCGGGTGTTTTTGCACGACGCATTAATTCATGAAAAGGCCCTCCTCCGATTCCCTCATCGCAGGGAGCCGTCACGATACAGACCCCTCCCTTTTTTAGAATGGGCTTTTTGAGCCGCGTGCAGGCCTGCGCCGCATTGGCGGCCTGATACAGGTTGATACTGGTGGGGTAGCTGCAGCCGCACACGGCGATATCCGCAACCTCCTCCACATCGATGCAAATCATTTCATCCACCATAGCGGCGCCTTTCCGGTGCGCCTTGATCATGTCACCTGCTACGGCTCCCACAATGCTTTTTTTGCGGTTCAGTATGGCATTGAGGATAAAATTGGGGCTGAGCAGGCCGGCCGCATCCTCGATATCGTTTCGTATGGGATTGCCCTCGATTGCTCCGATGACGGCAAGCGGATGTGCCGTGGCCTCATAGTTGTGATCCGCAATAATCGTGTTGATGCTGCTGACGCCTGGCAATATGGACTTGCCTCCCCCCGTATACCCTGCAACACAATGCGGTTTTATGAGTCCGAGCATGACCTTCAGATCCGATTCCGCAACCCATTTATTGATATGTACAGGCGTTCCCCGGCTGGTCTTCCCCATATATACCAGTTGTGTCTCGTCAAAGGCATCGTGGTCAACGACGCGGATCCTTTCCAGTATGGTGTCATCTCCGATCAGGCGCCTTTTTTCCTCCTCGGTATGCTTCCGGTGGGAGCCGGTGGCAAAAACGACGGTGATATCCCTGTCTGAAGCTCCCCCCGCCTTCAATTCATCCAGCACAGGCGGCAGCATGCGATGTGTCGGAGTCGGACGTGTAATGTCGTCTGTAACAATGGAAATCTTCATACCCGGCCGCACCATTTCACGAAGGAGCGGTGAAGCCTCGGGCTGCTGTAGAGCAGCTCTCACGAGCAGAGCTTCGTCCTGTATGCCTTCCGGTTCTTTAGCGCTGAGGACTTTTATAAGATTTCCCCTGGGGATGGCAACATCTAATGTATCCGTTCCATAACAGATTGGACACTTGACAATTTCTGCATTCATTTTGTACTTTGCCTCCTAACTCAATCAGGACTGTCTATCCTGATCAGATATACCCCCTGCGGAGAAAGACCCGAATGAAGCAGCTCAAGCTCTTCATCCGTAAAATCACCGGAAATGACGAGGTTTTTCGTATTTTGTATTCTTGACAGATATGGCAGCATTTCTTTAACTGACGGGCCTCCGATATCTTTATTCACCTGTATGCATTTCAGCTGAGGTATGTCAAGAAGGTAATCCAGTATGAAAAATGACGCCGGGTGCAGATGAATAAGTGAATATTCATACGAAGACGCAAGGCGTCTGTGTACGGGCAGCACATACTGCTCATATAATGAGGGTGAGAGAAGCGATGTCAGGTCATCCTGGAACCAGATACATTCGCCGGGGCACCATAGGTCATAAAAGCCGATGGAGTATCCTCCATGAAACGATGGAATGAGCTTTTTCTGCCTGCGCATGATATCAAGGAAAAATCCTTCATACCCTTCAATCAATCCGATGATCGTATCAGGGTCATCGTAGAAATAATACACCATTTCCTTTTGTCCCAGCAGTGTACCTGCCAGATCGCAAGGCCCGCGCATAATAGGCTGACCGACGGCGAAGCTGTCTCCGGCCATTTCGCACAGCATTTTGGTAAACCGCAGGAACAGGTCCAGCCAGTGTTCATCGAACCCCTCCGACAACTGTTTTCCATCCACAGGACGATGATTTTCCGCAACAAAGCTGCTGGGTGTGCTCATAATTCGGCA
>JAEZMC010000265.1 GCA_023435805.1 Bacillota bacterium
AGGAAATAGATATATACAATTATATATCCATAGACCATGAAATGAAAAAATCACATTTTATCAGATTTATCGCTTATGTGGGAACCGATATCGTTCTATTAAAACGACTTTATCCGGAGCAAAGTGCAAATATCCATATTCCTGCTATGCAACGTGACGGAAAACTGTACGGTTATTGCGGCCAGCATGGACTGTGGGTACAGTCTATACATTTCTAAAAGAGAAGACTGTCAATAAATGATATTTAGTCAATATGGTAAAGCAATATAAAGAATAGATTGGAGAAATATGCGATGAATAATCATAACTCAGCAGACAATATACGTAATCTCCTGAATTTTCAGTTTGATATTTCATGGCAGCTTTTCGAGTACCATATCAATGGTATTGATATGGAAGAATGTCTATGGAAACCCCGAAAAAAAGGATTGCATGTCCATAACGAAGATGGAACATGGCGCGCCGACTGGCCGGATTCAGAATCATATAATATCGGTCCTGTCAGTATTGCCTGGCTGACATGGCATATCATATTTTGGTGGTCCATGGCACTAGACTATTCTGCTGGAAATGGTACGCTAACTCGTGAACAGGTTCATTGGCCTGGGAATATAATAGCTGTAAGAGAAAAGATTAATAATCTGCGAGATAAATGGAAGACTTTACTGGAAGAATTATCAGAGGACGAGCTTTTTTCCTGCAAACGGACACATTGGCCGTTCGAAAATAAACCGTTTTATGAGCTTGCAGCCTGGCTCAATTTAGAGTTGATGAAGAACGCATCTGAAATCGGTTACTGCCGGTTTCTTTATGCATCCCGACAGCAATAATAAATGTACATTAATAACTTGAATTTCAGATGAATCCCAAAGAATTCCGCCAAGGCCCCACCAGCCTCATCCGGCGTCTTTTTGTTCAAGGCATAGATGTCATTCGGAATATCAGAATCCATGCTTGAATATTCCAGAGATGGGTAATAAAATCGTAAAAATGAGTCTTTTAAGTCAATGGGTAGTCAATGGGGACGGTTCTCGAATGACTCAAGCTGCTGCTTCGAGTCAATGAAGAAAAAGTGACTCGTTCCCCATGACTCTGTGTTTTATGCAAAAAGGAATTGATGGATTAGTGTAAGTTAAAATTGAATGTATACTATTTATACATAGAATTGCAAGGAGGCAGATTGTAGGCTCCTGGCAATTAACAGAAATATAGCACATCGTACGAAATACGATTGAGTCGTAACAGAACCGTCCCCGGTAACTCCGGTAAATCTCGAGTCGTAACTGAACCGTCCCCGGTAACTCTCGGTTCTGACGGCTTGCGGCGCGGGAGAAAGCGCCGCACCGAAAAGGGAATCGACCGATACCGAATGGACCAGGCAATATAGCACTTCTGCGGCTTAATCCGTGGGAGGTGCCTTAAGTTAGCGAACTTACAGGGCTTAGGTCACTTTTGCATCTCCGCAAGACCTGCCCAACCTTGGCTGGTTTCGGAGTCTAAAGTCAGCTCGAAGAAGAATTTTACGCCAACTGGAGTATTTTCTGCACCATATTTTGCGCCATGCAGTTGCAGAATACCGCAGGATATCGCCAGTCCAAGGCCGGTGCCACCGTCCAGATTTCTGTTTCTGGATTTTTCAACCTTGTAAAACTTCTGCCATATGTTTTCCAGCTCATTCTCCGCTATAGCAGATCCTTGGTTTTCAACTTCAACCCGGACTGCTGATGCTTTTTCAATTACATTCACACGAATAACTCCATACTCAGGTGAGTGCTGGATGGCATTATTAAGAAAATTGATAATCACCTGCTCAATCCGGAACTCATCAGCTTTTACAGCCACACTTTCCCGCGGAAGCCGCAAATCTGTCTTTAAGTGCTTTTCTTCGCAAAAGCAGCTCAACTTGCGCATGATGTATCCAATAAGCTCATCAATATTGAACTCAGTCATATTCAGCTTGAACTTGCCTGACTCCAGCTGGGAAAGGTCAAGCATATCGTTTACAAGGTTACCCATTTTCTGCGCTTCATCTGCGATTACCTCAAGGTAACGGTTTCTATCGGCACCGTCAACGAGATTTTCCCGGAGGCCTTCCGTATACCCCATAATGAGGCTGATAGGCGTTTTCAGTTCATGAGACACACCGGCTACGAATTCCTTCCGCATTTTTTCCAGCTTTCTTTCCTTGTCGATATCTTCAATTAACCTGCTATTGGCGATCTTCAAATCTTTTAATGCATGTTGAAGGTTTTCTGACAAAAAATTTAAGGTGTGTGCCAGACTTCCTATTTCATCCTTTTTTCTTACTTCACATTTTGCAGTAAAATCAAGTGAAGCCATTTTCATAGCTGTATGATTGATCCGTACAAGAGGCTTTGAAATCATGTTAGAAAAAATAAATGCCGGCAGCATTATTAAAATGACGGCGAAGATGGCGAAATAGGGGTACAGGTCCTTGATTACCGATACTGCTTCTCCTACGGGCTGCAGGGATAACACCGCGAATAGATATGTCTGGCTGCTTTCGGCTCCGGGTAGCTGCACAGCTGCGATGAGGTTCTTTACACCATCTGTTTCAGTATTCAATTTGATAATAAGAGGACTCTTCAGCATTGAAATATTTTTCTTGCTCTTGTCTGAGAATTTTGTAAGAAATTCATTGACTGCCGTTGCCAGAATATCTGCTTTGGTATTGCTCCCGAAAGCATTTTCAGGGATTGGAAGTGAAAATATCATGTCTGTTGAGGTGCTTCCAGGATATGCGTCAAAATTCATGTCTTCTTCACCGGGATACATGGTTATACGGATGGAATTATTGCTTACACTAACCACTGCAGCTTTGGCACCACTTTTGGTTTCAAAGCTCTGAAGATATTCAAGTGCCTTATTGGTGGTATTATATGCCTCTTCTGCCATAAGAGCGTTTAATTCATTAAAGCTCAATTTAAATTCCTGCGTTTTTTTTTCTTCATAATAGTTCTCGAAAATGATTGTCTGAAAGACGACAAAAGTAGATATCAACAGGATAAAAAACAGGGATGTAACTGTAAACAGCTTTGTAGTGATACCTATTTTCATCCTTCTGCCTCCAGCTTGTATCCATTACCTCTGACAGTGGCAATCAGGTTAGATTTTGAGCCCAGCTTTTGCCGGAGCCGCTTAATATGTGTATCGACAGTTCTGAAGTCTCCATAGTAATCATACCCCCATACGCTGGACAGCAACTTGTCACGGGAGAATGCGATTCCTTTGTTTTTGGCAAAGTACAGCAGAAGATCATATTCTTTAGGGGTAAGGTGTATTTTCTCACAATTTAGACAAACATCATGGGAAAGCTCATTTATTTCCAGCTCACCGACCTTTATGATGCCTTCAGTTGATAATGCAGTACCTGATTTGCAGGATTCCACCCGTCTAAGCAAAGCTTTAACTTTAGCAACCAGTATTTTGGGATTGAAGGGTTTGGTAACATAATCGTCTGCGCCCAGCTCATAGCCCAGGAGTTTGTCATCTTCCTCAGATTTGGCGGTAACCATTATGAGCGGTACATCAGACTTTTTACGAATATGGGTGCAGAATGACAACCCATCCATACATGGCATCATCAAGTCGAGTATGATCAGGTCTATTTTGTTCTTATCAAAAAGTTCAACAGCTATTTTACCGTTCTCAGCCTGCAGGACCTGCAGCCCCTCACGTCTTAAAAAGTCTGCCAGGAGCTGGCTCATCCTTGTTTCATCTTCAACAATCAATACAACCATTTTAAGCGACACCCCCTGTATAAAATTTTACCATATTTTATGGGTAAAAGGGTCGGACATAAATATGTTTAATGATTGTTTATTCATTTGTCACATAACTGCCACATAACTGCCACATAACTGCCACATTGAACAACGTCATCAGTTCCCCGCCTATTGGCTCTTTTGCTTTCGCAAAAAGCCTTGGTGGTTATCTGATTATCCCTTTATTTACAAAGCTGTCACAAAGCTGTCACCATGCCGGGATAAAATGATTACGTATTGTTGATGTTCAGAAGCAAAGGGGTGTTTTGGTTGAGATATGGGCAATAATGGCGTGAAACGCAACAGAATTCCAGTTGGTTTGCTTTTTTTAGCACCAAGCTTGTGTGGTTTCCTTGTATTCTTTCTGATACCTTTTGCAGGAGGCCTTTATTTTGCTATGGTGGACAGCCCGATTCGGGGCAATTTTGTCGGAATGGATAATTTTCTGGCATTATTTAGAAATGAGAGCTTCCTGAAGGCTGCATCCAACACAGGTGCCTTTACAGTGGTTAGCGTTCCGCTTATTATTGTGCTGTCGCTTTTGCTGGCTCTTTTACTTAATCAGAAGATTCCTCAATCAAACCTGTTTAGAATGATTTTCATTATACCCCTGGTTATACCGGTAGCTTCTGTAGTTTTTGTCTGGCAATGCATGTTCGACTATAATGGCTGGCTCAATGGTTTTATTTCATCTCTGGGAGGCTTTGCGGAACTGTCGCCGGTGGATTGGATGAAAAAGGATACTGCTCGCTTGGTAGTAATTATTGTTTATATATGGAAAAACGCAGGGTACAATATGGTGCTTTTCCTTGCAGGACTGCAGAATATACCAAGAGAGTATTATGAATCTGCTGAAATTGATGGCGCGGGCGTATGGAAAAAATTTAAAGGCATAACCCTTATATATCTTACGCCCACAAGCTTCTTTGTATTCGTTATATCTATAATAAATTCCTTCAAGGTGTTCAGAGAAACTTACCTGATAGCCGGTGAATATCCACATGACAGTATTTACATGATACAGCACTATATGAATAATATGTTCGTTTCCCTCGACTATCAGAAGCTGACGTCGGCGGCATTCATCATGGCTGCAGTGATATCCTTTATGGTCTGCGCCTTGTTCTCCATCGAGCGGCGCATTAGCCAGGCAATCAAATGACGGATAAATTTTAACTGCACTTAAGGTTAAGGAGGTTGGCATGAAAAAGAAAGCATATAAAGCAGTGATCCTGGCAGTGCTTGCTTTAGCAGCAGTATGCTTCATTTTCCCGCTTGTGCTTACTCTGACCAACTCATTTATGAGCCAGCGGGAAATAGAAGAAAACTACGACGTTTTGGCGGACTCGTGGACGAACGACCAGTATGGTGTAAAGCATACAGTTTTTCTAAAGCCGAAGTTTATTCCTGATGAAGTTGTTTTGAAACAATATTATACCGTACTGGTAAAAAAGACTCAGTTTTTGTATATGGTCTGGAATTCCATATTCCTCACGGTACCGATAATTCTTGGACAGATATTGGTGGCATCCATGGCAGCGTATGCATTTGCAAAAACCGGCTTAAAATGGCGCAATCGTTTATTTTTAATTTATATTACGGTGATGCTTATGCCTTTTCAGGTAACTCTTGTTCCCAACTACCTGGTTGCCTCGCAGCTTGGCCTGACAGATACCTACTGGTCTATCATATTGCCCGGAATCTTCGGTACATTTGGGGTTTTTCTGCTAAAGCAATATATGGAATATATACCTGACTCATATCTTGAAGCGGCAAAGGTTGATGGAGCAGGGCATCTACAGGTTTTTGCCCGGGTAGTGCTGCCGATGTCTAAATCCGGTATAGCAGCGTTGGCGATTCTGCTTTTTATCGATAACTGGAACATGGTGGAGCAGCCTCTGATATTCATTAATGACGGAGCCAGACAACCGCTCTCCATTTATCTTTCCAGGATCAACAACGAAGAACAGAGTGTAGCATTTGCCGCATCTACCCTTTATATGCTGCCGGGACTGTTAATATTCCTTTATGGTGAGAATTATCTTGTGGAAGGCATACAGCTTTCAGGTATAAAAGGTTAAAAATGGAGGTTCCCGGATGAAAACAATAAACGAAACAAATGCGGCATCTGCACCCAAACCGGCTTCTATGGCCGGCGTAAGCCAGGTATCAGGAAAGAAAATAGCGGGTAATGCTTTAAAAATATTTTTTGGGATGTTAATCATTTTAACTTTTTTCTCTAATACCATCAATAATTTTACTATTCCAAGGGTTACGGCGGAGCTGCCGATGCCGGGCGATATCGTGAAGGACATTAGAGGCGAGGGCGTTGTGGAGGCTAATGTAATACAGGAAATATATGCTTTCACAGAGGCAATGGTAAAGGAGGTTAAAGTGAGCCCTGGCGACTATGTGGAACAGGGACAGAGCATTATGGTTCTTGATACAAGAGAATTGGAGGCCAGCCTGAAGGATGAGACCGCAAAATATAATAAGTTGAAGCTGCAGTTGGAGAAGCAGTTGGAGAAAGGTTCTTCCGGAAAATACAGCAGCCATGCAATGAATGTACTGGATGCTGAAAACAAGCTGGAGCAGAAGCAAAAGGCTTTTAATGACATTTCTGAGCTCTACAGGCTCGGCGCAGAAAGCGGGAAGAACCTTGAAGAGGCACAGGCAGACCTGGAAGCCGCAAAGCTGGAATATGAAGCGGCTAAATACAATAGTGAGGCCGCAGCCAGAGATAACAAGAGGGATCTGGACAGCCTGAGGTACGATATGGAAATCCAGAAAGGAAAAGTAGAGGAGCTGCGGGAAAAGCTTATGACGGCAGGCGTAATTCAGGCCCCATTCGATGGGATTATCACCGGTATAAATTTTGCTGCCGGAACCATGGTAAACAGTTCTAAGCCGCTATTTACAGCAGTAGATACGGCAAAGGGCTTTCGGCTTAAAGTAGTACTGGATGCTGAAAAAGCCAAATATCTGACTGTAGGTGAAACCGCCGACGTTATTGTGGGAAATGCGGCAAGTGGCAGAATCAAAGGTGAGATAGCAGTAATAGCAGATAACATGCAGCAAAAGGGTGAAAAAAAGGATGTTTACATATCTATTGAAATGGAGGGACTGGCTGGCGGTGAAGCAGGCGAGGCAAGCTTCAGAAAAAGGATTCAGACAAGGGGGCTTCTTGTATCAAATGATGCAATCCGTACAGATGCAAGAGGTGAGTATTTGCTGACGGTCAGGGAGAGAGAGGGCGCCCTTGGCAAGGAGTATTATGTTGAGGAGAATAGAATCACAACAGGGGAGTCCGACAGCGAAAAAACTGCTGTGATTGAAGGTGTGGTAACAGACCTTGTTGTAATAAAAAGCAGCAAAGCAATCAGAGCAGGAGACAGGGTCCTTGTTGAAAAATAAAGGGACAACCGGCAGATGCAGATATAAAGTTTACACAGGCGGCAAACTGGAGGGGAAATAACAGTGAAAGAGTTAAAAAAGTATCTGATTGGTTGGGGCGTGCTTTTTATCGGTATTTTTCTCTTATTTGCAGGGACTGTGGCAGGAGAAATGATTGTGAATTTACTTTGTGAGGCTTATGGAATATATGCCGACGGCAAGGTAGTTGTCAGCTTTGCAGATGAAGCGGCAGCCAGCCCGGATAATAGTCTTGATGCCAGAGATATACAGAGGTTGTCGGAGGAGCCCGGGACTGAAAATCTGGCAGCAGCAGCTGTCAGCAAAACAACCGCCGGCTATGGTATAAAAAATGCAGTTGTAGTTGCAAGAGGAGTCACTTTTAATTATAGAAATTTTATTACATTGAAAATAAAAGAAGGAAATTTTCTGGCCAGGACGGATGAAATTGAAAAGAACAGGGTTGCGGTTATTGATGAGGAGCTTGCACTGATGCTGTAC
>JAEZMC010000268.1 GCA_023435805.1 Bacillota bacterium
CCTCCACATCAACTTATCAGCTGTTTTAGCCAATTTAGCTGATATAATGATATAAAATGATGCCGGCATTGTCAACCATCGCTCAATAAAAAAACAACTCCCTTCCGGAAGTCGCTTCTATTTGGACAGTCTTGAACGGCTATGGCTTTTCAACCGTCCTTCGATTTAAAGAGTTAGCAGTAAATGCTATCTCTTTATTCTGACATCTCCACTCCTATTCCTCAAGGAAGATGTTCAATAATATCAACATTTTACCAGTCCGTCAAATTACAGACAATTGGAAGGCAGCGTCACAGACAGTATTGATTTGTAAGTTGATAAGTTCTTTTGACCAGGAGAATTGTGATGGATTATTTACCCCTGCGGTTCAAATAATCCGCCAAAAACTGCGCATCCTTGATTTCCAGCCCGCGTTCCCCGGCCAGCGATTCGATGTGATGGGTGAATTCATGCTTGAGTGTGCGCTTGAGCTGTTCCTTCAGTGGTTCTCTCCCAAGATGCCCATACACATGCACAAAGGAACCGTAATAGATGGTTATATATCTTCCCATATTCCCACCTTTATGATACTCGCCCAAAATGTAGAGGTCATTCTTATTGCTTATGCTGTTCAGTTTTGCCTCGGGAAGAAGGATGATTCCCCCGTTGAGTTCCTTGTATATCTCTTGAGGAATCCCGGCTGCGATTTCATCCAGCATTTCTTCCATCTCATCCAATGAAACCATCGAAGATCTGCCTCCTTAGTCGCATATCATTTTATCATATCCAGCAGATAGCCGTACCCTTCCTTCTCCATATCCTCCTTCGGCACAAACCTCAATGCAGCGCTGTTGATACAATAGCGCAAGCCTCCGAGCTCTTCCGGTCCATCGTTAAATACATGCCCCAGATGTGCATTCCCTGCGCGGCTGCGGACCTCAGTCCTCACCATTCCGTGGGATACATCTGTTTTTTCATGTACCACAAAAGGGTCCACCGGCTTTGAAAAGCTTGGCCAGCCGCACCCGGAATCAAATTTGTCGTTTGATGAAAACAGCGGTTCTCCTGTTGTAATATCCACATAAATACCTTTACGGCTGAAATCCCAGTATTCGTTTTTAAACGGCGGTTCGGTTGCGTTTTTCTGCGTTACATGATACTGCATTTCAGTAAGCGTTTTTTGAAGCTGCTCCTGCCCCTGTGGCAAATAATCAGCCGGATTTACTACAGCCTGCGACGCCTTTGCAAACTTGCTTTGTCCGATATGGCAGTAGCCTCCGGGATTTTTGTCCAGATAATCCTGATGATATTCTTCCGCTGCGTAAAAATTCTCAAGCGGCATGACCTCAATGGCTACAGGCTTGTCATAATGCTTCTGAAGATTTGCAATGGCGCTTTGAATCACTGGTAAATCCTTTGAATCGGTATAGTAGATACCAGTTCTATACTGCACTCCTTTATCTCCGCCCTGCCGGTTTACAGCAGTCGGGTCAATTGCTTCAAAAAATAGACTCAGCAAAAAGCCCAGAGGCAGAATTTTTGCATCATATATTACCTTAACAGTTTCCGCGTGCCCTGTGTTATTATAGCAAACCTCTTCGTAGGTTGGATTTTCGGTTTTCCCGTTTGCATAGCCTGCTTGTGTCGACAGGACGCCGCGAATCACTTTCACATACTTTTCCATTCCCCAAAAGCAGCCCCCGGCCAGATAAATCTCAGACATCATCATCACCCTTTCCTTTTTCTAATTATTACCCAATTTCAGCATATGTATTTTGCGGAATATTCCAAAAAGTTGCGTGCTTTTATGTGGTACTAGAATTGCTTCAGCAGGTTTGCCATCTCAATAGCCGTAACTGCAGCATCAAACCCCTTGTTGCCGGCTTTTGTCCCTGCTCTTTCTATGGCCTGCTCTATAGTGTCCGTGGTCAAAACTCCGAATATTACAGGCACCCCGGTATCTAGTGATACCTTTGCAATTCCTTTGGACACCTCACTGGCAACATAATCAAAATGCGGTGTTGATCCCCTGATTACAGCACCCAGGCAAATGACTGCATGATACTTTCCGGACTCAGCCATTTTCTGTGCAGCAAGGGGAATTTCAAACGCTCCCGGTACCCAGGCCGCTTCCATGTCGGCCTCATTTCCCCCATGTCTGATAAATGCGTCGATTGCCCCGCCTAAAAGCTTGCCGCCTATGAACTCGTTAAAACGTCCGATAACGGCGCCGATCTTTAAATCCTTTGCTATCAAGTTTCCCTCAAGTGTTTTAATTGGCATTCTTTCGCCCTCCTGATATTTTTAGGTATTTAATTCACTGCTTGAATTACTCAGCAGGTGTCCCATTTTTTCTTTCTTCGTCCGCATGTAGAACTTATTCACTTCATTGGCTTCTATCTGAATGGGTACCCGCTCGACAATCTCAAGGCCGTAACCGCTTAAACCGATCATTTTCCTTGGATTATTGGTCAAAAGTCTGATCTTCCTGATACCCAGGTCATATAGTATTTGCGCACCTATGCCATACTCTCTAAGGTCAGGTGCAAAACCAAGAAGCTCATTTGCTTCTACTGTATCCTTTCCTTGGTCCTGAAGCTCATAAGCGCGTATTTTATTCACAAGCCCTATTCCTCGCCCTTCCTGGCGCATATATAGCAGCACTCCCCTGCCTTCGTTTCCTATTTGCCTCAATGCAGCAGCCAGCTGTTCTCCGCAATCGCATCGCAGAGAATGGAAGGCGTCTCCTGTCAGGCATTCGGAGTGCACACGCACCAGCACCGGCTCATCAGAATTGCTAATATCTCCCTTTATAAGAGCAACATGGTGTTCTCCATTCATTGTATTCTCATACGCTGCAATCGTAAATTCACCGTATTCGGTCGGAAGCTTGGCCTTTGCGGCTGCTGTTATAAGCTTTTCATTATTCCTTCTGTATTTTATCAGTGCTTCTACAGTAATCATTTTAAGGCCATGCTTCTTTGAGAATTCAATCAATTGAGGTAACCTTGCCATGGTACCGTCTTCATTCATCACTTCGCAAATGACTCCCGCAGGATACAAGCCTGCCATTCTGGCAAGGTCCACAGCTGCTTCCGTATGCCCGGAACGTTTCATTACTCCTCCATCTCTTGCAATCAAGGGAAAAATGTGTCCGGGTCTGACAAAATCGTTGCTGGTCGAATCGGGGTTTGTCAGCTCCTTTATTGTATTGGCCCTTTCAAAGGCCGATATGCCTGTAGTTGAGCTTTTGTGGTCTACTGTCACGGTAAATGCCGTCTTCATACTCTCTGTATTTCTTTCCACCATCAAGCCCAGCCCCAGCCGGCGTGCACGTTCCTCCGTCAGGGGAGCGCATATCATCCCTTTCCCATACGTAGCCATAAAGTTTATACTTTCAGGCGTCACCTTTTCGGCCGCCATCAGAAGATCTCCCTCATTTTCGCGGTTTTCATCATCTACGACCACGATCATCCTGCCCTGTCTTATATATTCCAGCGCCTCTTCGATAGAATTAAAATTCATTGATCATCCCTCCCGTTAATTGTATTCAGTCCAATCTGCGGCTAACATCAAATAAAGCCATTGCTCCTGAGAAATTCTACAGATATCTCCTTTGCAGGTGTAGATGCCTGTTTGTTGCTATTTAAAAGCTTTTCCACATACTTACCCATCACATCGCATTCAATATTCAACTGATCGCCTGCCTTTTTTGAACCAAGTATCGTTTCAGCTGCAGTATGAGGTATGATCGACACTTTAAAGCAGCCTTCATCAACATGGGCAACCGTCAGACTCGTACCATCCAGTGCAACCGAGCCTTTCATTACAATATATTTAAGGATATTGGGCTGAGCTTCAATTGTAAGCCATATGGCATTGTCCTCTTCAACCCTTGAGGTAACTATTCCTGTCCCATCTATATGTCCTGTTACAATATGGCCTCCAAGCCTGTCGGACAGCCTCAGAGCTCTTTCGAGGTTTACTTTCCCGGATATGCTCAGCTTTTCGAGGCTTGTCTTTCGCATCGTCTCAGGCATCACATCGGCTGAAAACCAACTGCCTCCCATATTGGTTACTGTGAGACAAGCACCGTTTACAGCAATACTGTCCCCTCTTTTCACATCAGCCATAATCCTTGAACAACTGATTGAAAGCCTGACAGATTTGCTGCCACGAACAATTTCCTTTATGGTTCCTATCTCCTCAACTATTCCTGTAAACATAAATCTCCTTTCACATAACCCTCAACAAGGATGTCCTCATCAAACCTGCGAATGCTTATATCCTGCAATTTCACAGCATTCACCATACGTTCCGTCCCTGCACCCTCAACAGAAGTTATGGCATTTTCCCCCCCGATCATTTTAGGTGCGATAAAGGTCATAACCTTATCAACGATGCCCGAGTCAAGCGCTGCTGCATTCAGCCTCCCCCCTCCTTCCAAAAGCACGCTGTCAATCCCAAGCATATATAGCTCGTCCATAAGCTTTGCCAAATCGACATGCCCCTGCGGACCGTTTACTTTTAAAATCTGTATTCCCTTCTCCGCCAGCAGCCTTTCCTTATCATGGTCAAGCGCTTGTGTTGTGGCAAGTATTGCACCTGCGGAAGATTTGACATTGATGATTTCGCTGTCTAAAGGTATGACCCCCTTACTGTCTACAACAATTCTGACAGCATCCTTTCCCTTACCGGAGTGAAGCCGCGTAGTAAGAGAAGGATTGTCGGCCAAAACGGTATTGATGCCCACCATGATGGCCGCAACCCTGTCGCGTACGGCATGAACATGCTGCCTTGAGCTTTCTCCGGAAATCCACTTTGAATCCCCCTGGAAAGTCGCAATTTTCCCATCCAGTGTCATAGCCGTTTTCATAATTAAAAAGGGCCTTTTTTTAGTTATGTATTTAATAAATATCTCGTTAAGCTTTTCAGCTTCTTTCTTAAGAACACCACTAACCACCTGGATACCAGCCTCTTTTAGCATCTTGATCCCTCTGCCGGCCACTTCGGGGTTTGGATCGGTTATTGCGATGATTACTTCGCTGATTCCCCTTTCGATGATTGCCTTTGCGCACGGTGGCGTCCTTCCATAGTGGGAACACGGCTCCAGATTGACATACAGCGTCGCTCCGCGAACATCCTCTCTAGCATGATTCATTGCAGCCACTTCTGCATGAGCACACCCAAGCTTCTCATGATATCCTTCCGCTATGATCTTTCCATTTTTGACTATTACTGCACCGACCAGCGGGTTTGGGTTTGTTCTTCCCCATCCGAGCTCAGCCAGTTCCAATGCTCTTTGCATATATCCTTCATGCATATTCATCGCTCTGCTCCAAACAGTTTGTATTTTTATTAACCAGCTATTTTTATTGCTTTTCTCTCAACTCATACGGAGATTTCTCAAAAAAACAGCAAAAAATCCCTGAAGAAAAACCTTCAGGGATTACACATCCATTGCAGACATAATATGAATACATATTCTTCTCCCATCCAGACTATACTGTCGGCTCCGGAAACTAACCGGATCTGCCTTGTGAGGCTCGCGGGCTTTACCGCCGGTAAGGAATTGCACCTCTCCCTGAAGAAACATCTATTAAGTTATACCGTAATATACCATCCAACGAACATCAAGTCAAGATTTTTTTCAGCTGGATTATCAACTTAA
>JAEZMC010000295.1 GCA_023435805.1 Bacillota bacterium
ATTTACATAAAAATAAACCGTAAAAATAACATTTTCCACTTGCAATTATACAGCATTTCTAGTAGAATTAATATTGCGTTTTGAAACGCGGGAATGGCGGAATTGGCAGACGCGCTAGTTTCAGGTACTAGAGCTCGCAAGGGTGTGCAGGTTCAAGTCCTGTTTCCCGCACCAAAGCTTTCGGATTTAACTCCGGAAGCTTTTTTCATTTCCGTGATTTCCTGTCCGATGGCTTCCTCGCTGCAAACGCTTTTTTCAGTGATGACATTTACATATCGGAGGATTCGGCCGGTACGTCCTGTACCGCATCACCTTTCCTTCTTTTTTCTATGTTCATCCTTCATAAGCATTGCTCTTTTCAGCTTGTCGGAACCAAAGCGTGAACGGATGGCGTCCATGGCGCGTTCCAGCTTCTCCTCCCGTTTGCTTTCATCCGGCAGCGTTTCGTTTACATCGAAAATGGAAAGCTGCTCGGGCAGATCTTCATCAATGTTGCCGATCCCTATACCCAACAGCCTGATGGGTCTGCGGCGGTCCCAGTTGTCTGCAAGCAGTCCGATTCCGGTTTTATATATATCCATCGTCAAATAAGTCGGTGTGATGGCTTTTTGCCGTGTAATGGTCTTAAAATCATCATACCGTATCACGATGGATACGGTTTTCCCTTTAAAGTCGCACCTTCTTGCTTCCTCACCCACCTCTTCCGACAGCCGGAGAAGGACGGACCTGGCATAATCCATATCGACCGTATCCGAAGGCAGCGTAGTGGAACGGCTGATAGACCGTGTTTCATGCTTGGGGTTGGGGGTGACGATGGAGGGATCGATCCCGTTAGCCAGCCTTTTTAACTCCTCACCGTACTTGCCAAAGCTGGAGCGAAGCAATTTTATATCGCATTGCGCAATATCGCCAATGGTCAGGATGCCGAGCTCATTGAGGCGTTTTTCCGTCTGTTTGCCGATACCGTACATTTGTCTGACCTTCAGAGGCCACAGCATCGTTTTGACATCCTTTTCCCACAGCTCGGTGATTCCAAGCGGTTTTTTCATTTCAGAAGCCATCTTGGCCAGGAATTTGTTGTCTGAAATGCCAATGGAGCACCACAGGTCCAATTCATCCCGGATATCGTCCAAGATCCGGTGCGCTATTTGCACAGGCTCTCCGAAAAGGCCTTCGCAGCCGGTCAGATCCAGCCAGGCCTCGTCGATGCTGTTTTGTTGTATGACCGGTGTATACCTGGAAAGGATGTTCATGACTTCTTCGGATTTCTTTTCATAAAAGCCGTGTTCCGGAGGGACAAGAATAATACCGGGACACAATTTACGCGCCTCATGGATGAGCATGGTGGTTTTGACACCAAACGCCCTGGCGTCATAATTGGCTGCAAGTATGATGCCCATACGGTTTTTGGGATCACCTGCCACAGCCGCGGGCCGTCCTTTCAAAGACGGATTCCGCGACATTTCACAGCTGATGAAAAAAGCATTCATATCTACAAGAAAAATCACTCTTCTTATAGACTCCAACATTTATATATCGCCATCCTTCAGATAAAAGAAGGTTTTGAGGGGACTAAGACGATACCGGTTTGCCATAATGATCTGTTCTGTGCTCCCGACAAATAAAACTCCTTCTTTTTTCAGAGCCTTGTTGAACTGAGCATAAATATTCACCTTGGCTTCTTCCGTAAAGTAAATCAGCACATTCCGGCATACAATCAGGTCACAGCCCTGCGGATAAGCCTCTTTCAGCAGGTTGTGCTGTGAAAATTCGACCTGATTCCTCACCTCGTCCTTCACGGTAAAAATGGAGCCTTCCTTTTTAAAATACTTATCCAGATACGCCTTTGGCAGCTTCTCCAGGCTTTTGTCAGTATACACACCCGCTTTCGCCTTTCTAAGCGCTTCCTTATCGATGTCCGTAGCTATGATTTTGATATCCTTCAGAGGTATGTATTCATTCAGCACCATTACAAGCGTATACGGCTCGTCACCGGTCGAACAGGCCGCACTCCAGATCTTGAGCTTGCCCTGCTTTTTCAGCAGCATGGGGAAGATATCCTTTTTTAATACCTCCCACTGTTCCGGATTGCGGTAAAATTCAGAAACATTGATGGTCAAATAATTGATAAACTCATTGTACAGGTTTTGATTGGCCTTAAGCGCTTTGACATAATCTTCATAATGCTCATAGCCATTTTTTTTAATGAGGGAATCAATCCTTCTCTTCATCTGCTTTTCCTTATAGAAGCTCAGGTTGATGTCCGACAGCTTGTATATCTCTATTTTAAAACCTTCGTAATCCATTCTGGTCCCCCACACATTGAAAAAAAGCAAGACCATAAGCCTTGCGTTTTTTCAATATATATTATTATTATATGCGGTTGGCTACTTGGCGTCATCCATGCCGCTCAGTGCATCGGCAATCGTGTTGCTCAGCTCTTCCCTGTGCTCGCTGGGAGCTTCTTCTTCAACGGCTGTTTCCGTTGCGGAAGCCTTGCTTTCATCATAGACAGGCTGGTCAGCTGAAGGCGCCGGATCAATCGGATTGACATCCTTGATGCTGAGGCTGATTTTCTTCGTCTCCGTATTGACCTCAAGCACTCTGGCTTCAACTTCCTGGCCGATTTGCAGCACGTCGCCGGGCTTTGCTATCCTTACGCTGGATATCTGGGAAATGTGGACAAGTCCATCCAGCCCCTTTTCCAGTTCGATAAAAGCGCCGAACGGTACAAGCCTGACGACGGTACCCTTCACCACATCTCCAACCTTGTACTTCTCTGCGGCTTTGAACCAGGGATTGTCCTCTTCCTTCCTCAGACCAAGGGAAATCCTCTTTTTATCCTTATCAAACTCCAGAACCGTTACCTGAACCTTGTCTCCAACCTTCAACACGTCGGAGGGATGCTTGACCTTGGTCCAGGAAAGCTCGGATACATGCACCAGTCCGTCAACACCGCCAATGTCCACAAATGCGCCGAAGTCCATAAGACTTTTGACAATACCGGCGTATTTTTTCCCGACCTCGACATTGGTCCAGAATTCGCCTTCATTACGCTCTCTCTGTTCTGCCAGAATAACTCTCTGTGAACCGACGATCTTCCTTTTCTGTTTATTGAATTCAACTATCCTGACTGTTACCGTCTGTCTCAAATATTCGCCAAGATCCTTGACATATCTTTCTGCGATCTGGGAAGCGGGGATGAATACCCGTACGCCTTTGACACTGGCTACGATACCGCCGTTTGTGATCTCGACCACTTTACCCGTGACAGGTGTCTTGTTTTCATAGGCTTCTTCAATGGAGTCGATGCTTTTCATGGAATCGACCTTTTTCTTGGACAGCATGACATTTCCGTCTCCATCGTTCACTCGCACGACAAACACTTCAATTTCATCGCCGACCTTGATATTTGCCTCCGGTTTGAAATCCGGGTCGTCGGTGTACTCACTGACGGGAATGATTCCGTCGGACTTGTAACCCAGGTCCACATAGATTTCTGCATTGTTGAAGCCAATAATCCTGCCTTTGACGATTTCACCGCTTTTGAGAGTTACCATCGAACTCTCGAATGCTTCCTGGAAGCTCAGCTCATTCTCCTGTTTATTTAATTCATCCATTTTCTCTATAACCTCCTTGATTGTGCGTTCCGGTGTAGATGCTCCGGCTGTAATACCCAGCGTGTTTATTTTCTGTATATTTATCGGCGGCTAATCACCGAACGTCTCAATAATGTAAGTCTCCGGGCAATATTTCTTGCTTATTTCAAACAGCTTCTGCGTGTTTGAACTTTTTCTGCTTCCTATGACCAGCATTACATCGGATATCCGGGCGATTTTTTCCGCCTCCGCCTGTCTGCTGCTGGTTGCATTACATATTGTATCAAATTTTATAACGTTTTTGCATCGTTCTTTTAATTTATCGTAAATACTGTCATATTTTTCTTTCATAAGCGTCGTCTGTGCTACCAGACAACACGATCCTTCAAATGGCGGCAGATCCTCCAGATCTTCCGGGCTGGCTGCGATAAATGCGCTGCCGCCGCACCAGCCGTTGATGCCTCTTACCTCCGGATGGCTGCTGTCTCCGGCAATTACAATTTGACAGCCCTCCCCGAATTGTTCCTGCACCAGCTTATGAATCTTTTTTACGTAGGGGCAGGTGGCATCAATAATATCGAGTTTTTTTTCCTTCAGCTCTTCATATATATCGGGCGTAACACCATGAGCCCGTATAACAATTCTAGCGTTTGGAGGTATTTCATCGTTCTCGGAAATAACATCCACACCCTTTTCCTTCAAGTCATTCACCACCTGCTCATTGTGAATGATGGGACCGAGTGTAAATATTTTTCCGCTTCCTTCTTCCAGTAGATTATATACCATATTAACAGCATTGTTAACACCAAAACAAAAACCTGCCGATTCTGCCAGTAATATCTTCACTGCCCTACCTCCACCAGTGAATAGATTTTTTTCATAATATCCCTGCTTATCTC
>JAEZMC010000074.1 GCA_023435805.1 Bacillota bacterium
ACCGTCCCCTCTGTGAAGAACCGTCCCCTTATAGCGGAACTGCTTAGAAAAGACATTTATATTATTTGCATGCCATAGAAAATTATGACATGCAGTGCAAATATTCATACCCGGCATGCTTCCCCTACATCAAAAATTCGCCTGTGCTGATTTGTTTTATTCCGGCCGTTGCCGCCAGCTCGCCGGATAGCTTGAACAGAGCATTATCCTTGCTTTTTGCCTCCAGCATGACATCAAAATCCCTATTGACTCTTCCGGCCGCATTCAGGAAAGACATAAATGCATTATAGTCGATCAGGTCTGCATGGCTTCTATAATCCTTGCTGCTTTTCGGACTGGAGAAATGTATTTTGGACGGGAAATATTCACCCTTCCACGTGTCGAACACATCTGGAAGCACACTTTCCAGCCCGTTCTCTCCGCACAGGCAATGATGGTGGTGAACATCGAGCACCATGGGTATGCCCAGCTTTTGGCAAATGGCCAGGACATCATACGTGTTATAAGACCGGTCGTCATTTTCGACTACAAGCCTGTTCCTGATCCTGTCCGGAAGCGCTTGATAGTTTTCGCAGAATCTCCGGATGGAATCCGGCTTGTTGCCGTATACACCGCCAACATGGATCACGAGCTTGTACCTGTAATCTTCAAGGCCCATCGCTTCAAAAAGCTTGACATGATAGTCCAGATCCCTTATAGAATCCTCAAGCACCTTTTGAGACGGTGAATTGATCAATGTAAAATGATCCGGGTGTGCGCTTATTCTGAAATCGTTTTCTTTTATAAATTCTCCGATTTCCCGCAGGTTCTCCGCAAATTCCTCCGTATAGCTCCAGCACTCCAAGCTGGGATGCGTAGCCAGCGGTATCAGTTTTGAGGTCAGCCTGTAAACGGATATATCCAGCGCTTTATTATACCTGAGAATTCTCAGCGTATTAAAAAGATTTTTTTCTGCCGCCTTCCTCAGTTTTCGGAGTCCCGCCTCCGGGCTGGATAATTTTTCATAAGCCGCAAAGGTTACGGCTCCCGAAGGTGAACAATCCTCCAGATTTAATGTCATTGCAACATATCCCAACCGAAACTTCATCTGCACATACCCTACTAGCCATAAGTATTGAACCGGTACTGGAAAGTCTTTTTCCGGCTTCTCTCGTCATGATTTATCAATGCCCAAAAGAAAAGGAACCTATCCGGTTCCATAAATTCTCTTTAATATTTTTGACTGTATTACTGATTTTATTGTATCTTATCGCAGTATTCCCTATTTATAATTATCCTCTGCCCATTTGGCTGCCTTTTTGACCAGATCCTGGTGTTTGGGGTCGATTTTGTTATTGTAATGGTTTTTACTTTTATAAAAATGGATATCGAAAACGCCGTTCATATTATTTTTTTTCACCGCATCCAGGTTGGTTCCCCGCCCATAGCCTCCGCTTCGCGAACTGACGGTTTTGTTTGCCGTGTATTTGTCAAGGCCGGCATGAGGCATTCCTGACATGGAAGCTGCCAGTTTCACTCCGCCTACGCTTATAATGATCGCCCTTCTTTCCCAGCTCCAGCTCCCGCCGAATATTTTCTTCATTGTGGCGGTATCCGCAGCGGTTAAAGTTTCACAATCCGCATGATTGTGACCGTAGGTCCGTTTGATCTTGAAGCTCTTGCCTGTTTCTATATCGTATACGGTTGCAGTTTTACCAAGGGAGAAGGTTTTTTCAACATCCCCGTACCATGGCGGCATATAATCAACGGACTTGTTTTCATCGGCCGTCTCGTCCTTGCTTTCATCTGGCTGAACTGCGGCGGCAACGGCTTCCACTGCCGTCTCGTCCTTGCTTTCAGCTGGCTGAACTGTGTCGGCAGCAGCTTCCTCTTCCGTCTCTTCTTTTGATGTGTTTACGGCGGCTGTTTTTGCAGCCGTGTTTACAGCTTGTCCGGCGGCCAGCTTGCTTACGAGGGAAAGCGTGGCACTGCCGGCTATCCCGTCAGCCTTGTAGCCGTATTTTTTCTGCAGGTTTTTTACGGCGGATGATGTCGCCGGTCCATAGAACCCGGTAGCATTTGTATCCAAATAGCCCAATTTAATGAGACTCTTCTGCAAGGCGGTGACAGAACTGTTTTCATCGCCTTCCTTAAGGAGCTTTGAATTTGAATTGGCTGCTACGGTTGATGTCTTTTTTTCGGTTGTATCCGATTTTGCCGCAGATGTCGCGTTTCTGCCCAAGAGCCTGTCCACCAGTGAAAGAGTCGTGCTGCCGGCTATTCCGTCGGCGGTGTATCCATATTCCTTCTGAACGTTTTTTACCGCCTCTTCGGTGGCGCTTCCATAATACCCTGTGGCATCAGCAGATAAATACCCCAGCCTTTTCAAATCTTTTTGCAATGCTGTGACCGCACTCCCCGTCGACTCCTTTTTCAGCACGGCTGAGGATGCTGAAACATAAGTCGAACCGAA
This sequence comes from Bacillota bacterium, assembly GCA_023435805.1. Taxonomy (GTDB): domain Bacteria; phylum Bacillota; class Clostridia; order Acetivibrionales; family DTU013; genus JAEZMC01. Next base: position 2,453 of record JAEZMC010000074.1, read on the forward strand.
TACCATGACGAACGTCGTAGCAATTGCCGCGGCAACGGCTACTTTCTTTCTATGCATAACGTTCTCCTCTCAATTCACTTGCGAGGTTAGTTGCCGGGTTAGGTAGAAGAGACTCCCCTTTATGCATTGTCCCGTCAGCAGCATGGCTGCCTGCGGTGCGCATAAATTCACCCCATTGTATATCCCCCGCCCCTCTATTTTAGGATATTTATAGAGGGTTCAGCGTACAGCATAGACAGACATATATTAAGAGGCCTGTCCATATACTGCAATCTAATTGTACCAAAATATTCTTGTTTGTAAAATATAAAAATTTAGTTTTACAAAAACTTATGTATATTCATTTGCTCCAGTACAAGAATATGAATGTGAAGTGAATTACAAATAACGGAAGGGAGCAGATCGTGTTTGAGAAAAATACAGGCTCATTTTGAAAACATGAGCGAAGCAAGAAAAGCTACTGCAGCGCTGGCTGATGCCGGATTTGGAAAGGCTCATCTGGATCTGGCCGGTCCCCTGGATTATGAATTTTGGCAGGAGCTCAACCATAATAATGCGGCCACGCCTGCGGCAGACGGAACGGACGACCTTTCCACCATCCTGATAAGGCTTTGGGCAAAAGGTCTGTATGATAAAGACACTTTTACAGATCCCGGGATACAAAGTCAGAGAGCGCGCTGTGAGGAAGGCGAATTAAAAATCAGCACATGCCTTTGGATAAAGGTACAGGATCAAACACATGATGCTGTGTCAAAAATAATTCGTGCTCATGGCGGAAGGATTTTTTCATCCTTTATGGAATAAGTAAATGAACACGCATAATCATTCTTAAATTACAGGAGAGTCTATGCAGTCCATAACCGTACATGAGAAAAAAGCCAATGTGAAAATAGAAAAATATCTTCAGACTGTATACCCTTCACTCTCCTACAGCACGCTTCAGAAAGCGTTCCGCAAAAAAGACATCAAAGTGAACGGCAGACGGGTCGGCAGAGAGTATATCGTTGCGCCCGGCGATATATTGGAAATTTACATCCCGGACGATCTGCTGGCCGGTTTGGGCAGCAGTACCGGCCGAAATTTCATAGGCTTTGCAGTTGTATACGAAGATCAGAATATATTGATTGTAAACAAGGAGCAGGGGATACCCGTCCATCCCGACAGGGAACAGACGCAGCGGACATTGATCGATCTGGTGCGCGAATACCTTTACAGCAAAGAGACGCAGCACTTTAACACAGCTCATTTCCAGCCATCCCTCTGTCACAGGCTTGATCGGAATACCGGAGGGCTGGTCATAATTGCAAAGAATCAGGCAAGCCTGCAGATCATGCTGGAAAAGCTGGAAGCCCATGAGGTAAAAAAGTATTATCAATGCCTGGTCAAGGGTAGGCTGGAAAAACCGCAGGCAAAGCTCAAAGCATATCTATGGAAGGACGCAGGCAAGAGCCGGGTATTTGTCGGCAGTCATAAAAAGGCAGGTGCCCTGGAGATCCTTACCGTCTACAGAGTTATCCGGTACTGCCCTGAAAAGGATATCAGCCTGCTTGAAGTCGAACTGGTAACTGGCCGGACTCATCAGATAAGAGCACATCTGGCCTATATAGGTCATCCTGTCATTGGTGACGGCAAGTATGGGATAAATGCGGTTAACCGCGCATTCGGGCTGAAGCAGCAGGCACTATGGGCATACAAGCTCAAATTTTCTTTTGAAAAAGCAGGGACGCTTCTGGATTATCTCAACGGTAAAGAATTTATTGTTGAACCTGGTTTTAATATCGACATGGTCTAATTAAAATAATTTGTTATTTCGAACATTTGTTCTTGACAAAATTTCCCACCTTATGTTATATTATTCTTGAATTACAACTTTTTGCATCTTAATCTATTATAATATTCGGGGGTACGACTATGCATTTATTTAAAAGCTGTCAAAAAGCAGCCATCTTTTTCATTTTGCTTTCCTTCCTCCTTTGTCCGCCTGCCAGTGCCGCACAGCAGCCTTCAGGCCAGA
>JAEZMC010000323.1 GCA_023435805.1 Bacillota bacterium
GGTTAATATAATATTGAAAGTCAATATGGCATAAATCAAACAGGATAGGAGGTTTTACCATGAATGACAGATATGATTATAATGGCTACTATAACGGCAACTTTGGCTATAAGCCGCCGAGAAGGAAGCCCAGATTCTTAAGCTACATAGCAATCATTTTGGTTACTTCACTGGTCAGTAGTTTCGTTGTAGGAGGATTCCTTTATGGTAGATTTACCAGTGAACTGGATGCATTGAAGTTTTCCGCATTGAATGCGAGCCTTGATGCTGAAAAGGATACGATCGGAGACATACAGCAGGCGCAGTCTGCAGACGGCGCTGCATCTAATTCGGCTTCACAGACGGCTACTGTACTGGGTACGGATAACCTGGTAAAAACCGCCCTGCCCAAGGGCTCGGATGTAACTGCGATCGCCAAGGCCGCGGGTCCGTCCATTGTAGGTGTCCGTATGACGACAAGCGGTACCAGGCAGGGTTATTTCGGCGGCTCCAACAGCCAGAGCGGCGAGGGCTCGGGCATTATTATAAGTAAAGACGGATATATCATGACCAACTACCATGTTGTCTCCGGTGCGGATCCTAAAAGCGGGGTCAGCAACAGAACCGTGCTTGAAGTATTCCTGCCGGACGGGAGGGAGGCAAAAGCTGCTTTTAAAGGAGGAGACAGCAAAACAGACCTGGCGGTCATCAAAATCGACCTGAAAAATTTGCCTGTGGCAGAGCTTGGCGATTCGTCGAAGCTTCAGGTCGGTGAACTGGCAGTTGCAATAGGCAACCCGCTAGGCATGGAATTTGCAGGCTCCGTAACAGTGGGTGTTATCAGCGCACTGAACAGGATGATTGAAATGGATGATAAGACGCTTAACTTGATACAAACCGATGCGGCGATCAATAACGGCAACAGCGGAGGGGCCCTTCTGAATTCACAGGGGCAGGTTATCGGTATCAACTCCGTAAAAATAGCCGCTTCGGGCGTCGAGGGTCTTGGATTTGCCATTCCGGTCAATGATGCAAAACCGATCATTGAACAGCTCATGACATACGGGTACGTTAAAGGAAGGCCGTTTATCGGTATTTCAGGCAGGGAGATCAGCGATACGCTCGCCAAGTATTATAACCTGCCGAAAGGGATTTACATCACCGATGTCACTGCAGGAAGCGGTGCTGCCAAAGCCGGTATAAAAACGGAGGATATCCTGACTAGCATGGACGGAAAAACGGTTGAGACCATGAAGGATCTCGACAGGATCAAGGAATCCCACAAACCGGGTGACACCGTAACAGTCACAGTTGTGAGGAATAACACAAAAGTCAACCTGAAACTCACCTTTGATGAAGAGAAATAATGCGCATGAGGACTGAAACGTCCTCATGCTTCACATATAACAGGCTGAAGCGCCTTGCCCGAAGGCAGGACACTTCAGCCTTTTATTGTCTATGGCAAGGAAGTGGCAGGGCTTTTGTCCGACCTTGTGGGAAACGAAAAAAAGCGTAATCAATAAATATCAGCGTTTTTCGCGAAGTATCTGACCGGCTGCTGTCGGCGCCAGGTTGACAGCCTCCTGCAGACTGTCGCCGGAGCACAGGGAAATGTCCGCTCCCAGCAGTCTGAAATCCCTTACGATGTCTTCGTAACCCCGGTCAATATGTTCGACGCCTGTAATCCTTGTTACACCCTCAGCCATCAAACCGGCGAGAACCAATGCCGTACCGGCGCGGATATCGCCTGCATGCACCCAGGTGCCTGCAAGCTGCCTGTGGCTGTTGATTCGGGCCACACCGTTCTTAACGCTAATATCGGCACCCATGCGGTTGAGCTGATCGCAGTGATTGAACCGCTTTGGATAAATCCTGTCGGAGATCACGCTTCTTCCGGCCGCCTTTAGCAATAATACGGTCATCGGCTGCTGGAAATCGCTCTCAAACATGGGGAATTTGCCTGTCCGGATTCTGGTCGCCCTGATCCTGCCGCTTCCGTTTACAGTGATACAGCTTTCTGTTGCATCAAATTGCAGGCCTGTTTCCGTCAATTTTGCCATGCATGCCTCAAGATGCTCGGGTATGACATCTTCAACTGTCAATGTGCCGCCTGTAATACCGCCGGCTATCAGGTAAGCGCCTGCAATCAGCCTGTCGGGAGCAGCGGAATGGATGCAGCCTCCCAGCTGCGATACACCCTGAATGCGTATGGTATCCGTACCGGCGCCATATATGCGGGCGCCCATTTTATTAAGAAGAATGGCCGTATCTACAACCTCGGGATCCTTTGCAGCATTGTAAAGCGTGGTTTTTCCGCTGGCCAGAACGGCTGCAAGCATTACATTGATCGTTGCTCCGCCTGTCACCACGTCGAAGAATATTTCAGCGCCGGTGAGTTTTTCGGCTGAAAGTGTATAATGGTTTTCGAAAAAGGCGACTTCCGCACCCAGCGCTTTCAAGCCTTTAATGTGCTGGTCGATGGGGCGGGATACGAAATTGTCCCCTCCCGGGTAACCGATGGACACCTTGCGGTGCTTCGCCAGTAAGGCGCCGGCAAAATAATAGGCGGCGCGGAATGACGAGGAGAGCTCGGGACTGATTTCTGCGGTATGTATATTACGTGGATCAATTATGTACGTATTATCCTGTTTCTCAATGAAAGCACCCAGGTCTCGCAATATTTCCAAAACAACTTTTATATCTGTAATTTCCGGTATGTTTGACATATATACAGGCTCATCCGCCAGGCAGCAGGCTGCCAGCAGCGCAAGCGAACTGTTTTTTGAACCGGGTACTTTAATACTGCCTTTCAGTGGTTTGGAGCATTTTACTTCAAGCCATCTCATTTGTTTGTCCCGCTTTCTTGATACATATTAAATAGAACAACTTTATTATACCCGGAACTGTGTCAAATGTTAATTAAAATTTTAACGGAATTGAAATTTATCTCACTATGAAATGTATATTGCAAAATTTTCTTGTTTTTTACAGTCGCATATGATAGAATACGGGTGTTTAAAGGAGGTGAGAGACTGGTGAAATCTGTGGTGGTTGTAAGCATATTGGACAGAATTTATGAATATGTGTCATGTATTTGCGCAAATTATCGTGCTAACGGGAGTACTATGTCCAAAAATGCATATACGACTTAAGCAGGTGAATCATTCTTTGCCAACTGTACCAATTTAACAGATATGCCCGGGTGATTGCTTGCCCGGGTTTTTTTATTTGCAGTCATTCTAAAAGAGCAAATCTGACCAGAAGTGAGGGGGCTCGGCCCCCGGACTTTATTCCGATCCGCCTTTTACCCGGGGAGCATGTGCAGGTCCGCAGCCAACGCAGCGGTACGACGGGAAGAAAGGAATTTTTATGATCGATATCGTATTCAAGAATATTGAAAAATTTTATGGAGCCAACCATGTTTTAAAGGACGCCACCTTTGAAGTAAGAAGTGGGTCGCGGGTTGGACTTCTGGGCAAAAACGGCTCGGGGAAATCCACTGTTTTTAAAATC
>JAEZMC010000370.1 GCA_023435805.1 Bacillota bacterium
CCCAATGCATACCGGGGCGATAACTGATTTGCTTCTGAACTCCTCCCTGGCATGGATGTTGGAAAGGTGTACCTCAATACAGGGTAATTCAACAGCTTTGATGGCATCCCTGATCGCGAGGCTGTAATGCGTATAAGCGCCCGGGTTGATTATCAGCAAATCATAGCTTTTCCTGGCTTCATGGATTTTATCGATAATTTCCCCTTCATGATTGGTCTGTATGAAATCCACGTCCAACCCCAACAGTTGCGCCTCTTCCTGAACTGCGGCAGCAATCTCGGCGAGGGTCATTGAACCGTACACATCCTTTTCACGTGTACCAAGCAGATTAAGATTGGGTCCGTTGATAACCAGTATTCTTTTCGCCATAACCATTTTGCTTCCCTTTCGACTTACTCGTGCCTGGGTCTTCTTTTTACAAGGACGGCCGCTTTGGTAATAGCTGCAACCACATCCACCTCAAATTGCTGACCAAGCGCGTTGATTTTGGAATAAAGCTCGCCCTTCTCTGTGACGATATACTTTGGAGGCAGATCATTCAGCGCGATGGCTGCAATATCCATCAGACACTTCTCACATGTGCACATGTTGATGTCGTTTAAAACATCCTTCATCTGATTGAATACAATTTCCTCCATATAGTTTTTAATCTGCGGCATAACTGTTTCCCCCTTATTACGTTTCTTATACTGTATTATAACATTCCCAAATACCAGTTTAACATATCCCAGCCCCAAAGTATCGATATAAAAGTGCCTGTGACAATAAACGGTCCAAAAGGGATCGTATCCTTCTTTTTCTTTATCCTGAGAGCTACAAGCAACAGGCTGGTCAGTCCCGCCAGAAGTACGGAGATGAAAAGAGCAGTCAGGCAAAGCTTCCAGCCGAGGAATAATCCAATGGGAAGCATCAGCTTGACATCACCCATTCCCATGGCATCTTCCGTTTTATAAAGGAACATCCCCAATAAAGCCACAGCCAGGAGAAACACGGAGCCTGAAAACATCCCGACAACAGGGGTCCACCAATTTCCGTCCCCGTATACCTCCGGAACAGGGTTGATCCGGCTGTAGACAAAAAACACCACGCCGCCTGCCATACCGGCAAGTACCAGCTCATCCGGAATAATTTTGTGATCCAGATCGATAAAAAATACTGCAATTAAAACCGTCATTAAAAAAATAAAAGCTGCAAAAGGAACGGTCAGTCCATATTTCATAAAAAGCGTAACAAAGACCAATGCCGTAAGCAGTTCTATCATAGGATATCGCGGTGAAATTGGTGCACGGCAATGTCTGCACCGGCCCTTGAGGAATATATAGCTGAAAACCGGAACAAGATCGGGGGCCGTAAGCCTATTGCCGCAGCTTGTGCAGGCTGATGGCGGTGCGACGATGGATTTGCCGATCGGTATGCGATAAATCAATACGTTTGTAAAAGAGCCGACTATCATTCCGAATAAAAACACCATCACATAAATAAATGTCATATCCCACCTGTATCTTCTATATATATTGGTCACAAAAAGATATTTAAACAGGAATTGTACAAATTTTTACACTTGCACGTCTTTATGCCTAATTAATTCTCCAGCATTTCTGCAAAATCCTCTTACATTCACAAATATTTTAGAAAATCCGCCAACAGCCATTTTGCTGTCTCATCGGGAACCGTCGTGCCCGTAAATATCTCAAATGCCCGGATTCCCTGATAGAACAGCATACCGGCACCGTTCGCAGTTTGGCAGCCATATTCCTTCGCTGTGCTGATCAGTTTTGTCCGGGAAGGATTGTAAATGACGTCGTATATGAACTGGCTGCTTTTAAATGTAAAGTCCTGCGGCAGCGGACTTGCATCCGTTACAGGGTGCATACCGGCAGAGGTGGTATTGACAATCACATCACACCTACTAAGCAGCTTCAGGGCTTCTGTTGTATATGAAGCCGCAGCGGAAACTCTCTTAGCGGCACAGCCGCGTTCCTTCAGCAGTCGGTTCAAAACGCCGGCAAGCGTTTCGGCTTTGGAGCCGGTGCGGTTAATGATATTTACTTCCGCGGCTCCATCAAGTATTATTTTTGCGGAAAGCGCTCTGGCAGTTCCCCCTGCTCCGAGAATGCAGACATTTTTCCTTTCAAAGCCTGTACCGGCCTGTTCTTTGAAATCACGCACAAAGCCGTCTGCATCAGTATTGTAGGCATATAACCTGCCGTTCCTTATACAGACCGTATTGGACGTACCCAGCAGCTTTACCTCTTCGTCGGCCTCGTCAATATATTCCAATATTTCTTCCTTATAAGGAATGGTGATGTTGAAGCCTGCGAATCCGCACGCCTTCAGGCCTTTGACTGCTTCTCCCAGGCTGCCGCCCGGTACCGGCAAAGGCACATATGCGCCATTGATGCCCAAAACCGTATAAAGGCTGTTGTGAAGCACCGGTGAAACAGAATGTCCCACAGGATTACCAATCAAGCCGGTCAATATTGTGGTGCCATTTATTCTCCGATCCAGTTGCATCCTGCTTTTCCTTTCCATATGAATTGTGTCTGTTTACGGGTTTTTCATTCCGGCATATCGCCTCAAAATAAGTCGTTCAAAAATGCGTTTGATCCGGATCAGCCTGCCTTCCCGTGTGTCGATCGGTTTCACCAGAATGGTGAACATTCCCACCTTGTTTCCTCCATATATATCTGTAAAAATCTGATCTCCTACTACGGCTATGTTTTGATTCTTAAAATCCATCATTCTGCCGGCCTTTTCAAAAGACCTTGTACCGGGCTTCAGGGCACGATGGACTGCATAAAGCTGCAGCCTGCTATTGAACCTGACCACTCTCTTTTTTGATGCGTTGGAAACGATACACAGCTTGAATCCCGCCGCCTTTTTCCCTTCTATCCAGGCGACCGCAGCCTCATCCGCATCAGCTACATGGTTCGGCACCAATGTGTTGTCTATGTCCAGGATCAATCCTTTAATATGGTTTTTGTCCAGCAGCTCGGTGGTGATATCTTTAATACTGTCAACTGCAATTGAAGGATAAAACTTTTCGATCATCGCTGCCTCCTGCCAATTCGCTTGTTTATTCATATTGTTCCTCATGCCGTCACTTTAGTAATCATAGCAAAAATGAGCAAATCTGGCAACTTTCCGGTGTATATTCGAATGAAAAATGCTTGCTTTCAGTAGTTTCTCGCTGTATCGAAATAAAGTCTGGATTTTTAATCAAAAAAGTTGCATAATAAAAAGAAATGTAAGGGAATTATTTCATTTCAAATGTAAATCATGTGAGGAGGTTGAAATACAATGTCTCAGCAAATCACCATACAGAAAACGCAAAACCCCAAACCCAAGCCGGATCAGTCAAACCTGGGCTTCGGGCAGTATTTTTCAGACCATATGTATATATTGGATTATGACCGGAAAAAGGGCTGGCACGATGCACGCATCGTACCGTACGGGCCGTTGCCCATGGACCCGTCCACTATGGTATTCCACTATGGGCAGGCTATTTTCGAAGGCTTAAAAGCCTATAAATCAAAGGAAGGAAAAGTGTATCTTTTCAGACCTGATATGAATATGAAGAGAGTCAATCTGTCGAATGAGAGAATGTCTATTCCGCAGATCGATGAAGCGTTTGCTGTTGAAGCACTGAAAACCCTCGTCCATATCGACAGCGACTGGATACCCACCCAACCCGGCACTTCCCTTTATGTACGCCCGTTTATCATTGCCACCGACCCCTACCTCGGCGTAAGGGCGTCGAATACGTACAAATTCATGATCATTCTTTCACCCAGCGGTGCGTATTATCCTACAGGCCTCAACCCTGTAAAGATATTGATTGAAAATGATTATGTGCGTGCCGTGAGAGGCGGCACCGGCTTCGCCAAGACTCCGGGCAATTACGCTGCAAGCCTGAAAGCTCAGGAACTGGCGCATGATAAGGGTTATGTGCAGGTTCTTTGGCTCGATGGCATTGAAAGAAAATATATAGAAGAAGTCGGATCCATGAATGTCTTCTTTAAAATCGGAGATGAAGTAGTCACGCCTTCACTGGATGGCAGTATCCTCCCGGGCATTACCCGCGATTCCGTCATCCGCCTCCTCAAGCACTGGGGCTTGAAGGTTTCTGAAAGAAAACTGACCGTTCAGGAGCTGTTTGATGCTCATGCGGCAGGTAAACTTGAAGAAGCGTTTGGAACCGGTACGGCAGCTGTCATTTCTCCCATCGGCGAATTAAACTGGGATGGAAAAGTCATTGGACTGACAGGGGGAAAAATAGGAGACCTTTCGGCACGTCTGTATGATACAATCACCGGCATACAAAACGGCGTTGTGAAGGACGAGTTCAACTGGCTTGTCGAAGTAAAGTAAACGGATACGGGATCCTTAGGAATACTTTTGGTCTGTCTTTAATAATATTCATAAAGAAACGCTGGAACAAGAGATGAAGTAAAATGGCTATTTTCGCTGCAGCCCTGATGCTGGCACTGGTTTTGATCCTGCTGCTGGCAAAGCCGTCACGGGTTCTGTACGTAAAGATTCTCACCGTTCCGGCGTTTTGCTTTGCTTTTATTCTCTGTCTCGTCCTGCTTTCTGATACAGCCGTAAAAGCCGCCTTAAACGGGCTCAAGCTCTGGGGCGGCGTGGTTGTGCCTTCGTTGTTCCCTTTCTTTGTTGCCGCTGAGGTCATGAACGCAACAGGTTTCATCAGGGCGGCCGGTATACTGCTGGAACCTGTAATGAGGCCGCTTTTCAATGTTCCGGGTTGTGGCTCCTTTGCGTTTGCCATGGGTGTCACTTCCGGCTATCCCGTCGGTGCAAAGATAACCTGCGATTTCCGCAGCAGCGGTGACCTTACTAAAACGGAAGCCGAGAGACTCCTGGCTTTTACAAACAACTCCGGGCCTCTATTTATTGTGGGTGCCGTCGGTACCGGCATGTACGGTTCATCACGCCTCGGGATATTTTTATTGGTCTGTCACTTTTTATCCAGCATCACGGTAGGGTTGATTTTCAGATTTTATAAGGGTGGCGGCAGTCGGCGCACCTCCTCGGCCATTTCAGCTACGGGCAAGAACCGTCCCCTCACAGCCAATTCGGTTTCGGGAGCGTACCGTCCCCTG
>JAEZMC010000388.1 GCA_023435805.1 Bacillota bacterium
ATCGTGGATTTATTAACCATTATCTTAATATTAATGCTTGGACTACTGATATCCAATATTGTCGGTCATTATATTCCGTTTATCCCTATGGCCTTGACGCAAATTATATTTGGGTTGATTGTAGCGCTTATCATAGGGGATTATACTTTTGAAATCGGCGCAGAGTGGTTTTTATTATTGTTTGTGGCACCTCTTTTGTATAACGATGGACGGCATTTCTCGCGCGAAGAATTATGGGGGATGAGGTCTCAGATCATAGGCAATGCCGTTATCCTAGTCATACTGACCACCATACTATGCGGTTATGTAATTAACCGGCTCATACCCGGCATTCCTATAGCTGCCGCCTTGGCCCTGGCAGCGATTCTGTCACCGACGGACCCTGTCGCTGTCAACGGGATTGCCAAAAGGGTAAGGATGCCCGAAAAGGTAATGGTTCTTGTGAGGGGGGAATCACTGATTAATGATGCCTCCGGGCTTGTAGCTTTTAAATATGCAATAGCGGCAGCTGTCACCGGATATTTTTCACTCCGGGAGGCGATCCTGGACTTTTCCTATACATTTCTAATTGGTGCAGTCGCCGGGATATTACTCGGACTGCTTATCATCTTCATACGCTTCAGACTGCGCAAAAGCGGGATAAATGATCCGGTGTTCCATTCACTGCTGCAGATTCTGACTCCATTTGGCGTCTATATCGTTACTGAGGATATTCTGCACGCTTCGGGAGTCATTGCAGTCGTAGCGGCGGGAATCGTTCATTCCATTGTCCGGGAACAGACGGAAACATATTTGGCAGAAGATCAGCTGCTCACAGAAAACACGTGGTCGATCGTTTTGTTTATATTAAACGGATTCGTGTTTTTATTATTAGGGATGAATATACCCACGGCAATGTTTAATATCATATCCAGCCCTGCTATAGGGAACTGGCTGGCTTTTGGCTATGTAGCTGTTATTGGATTTACAGTCATTGCCATTCGTTTTGTCTGGTGCCTTTTGAGCGGAGCTTATAATTATTATGTCAGGAAAAGAAGCGATGCTGAAAAGCCTGAAATAAGGATAGCCCTGATCACAACCTTTGCAGGTGTACGCGGTGCGGTGACCATGGCCGGCGTCCTTACCGTGCCAGTTTTTTTAGGAAATGGAGAAATATTTCCGGCACGTTCGCTTCTAATTTTTATTGCCGCGGGAGTCATTTTGCTGTTATTAATTCTTGCGACGGTATTTTTACCTTTGCTCTGTAAAAAAGAAACGCCTGCAGGAGGTGCTGAGGAGGATTTGGATTTGACCTGGGCTAAAAATAAACTTCTGCTGTCGGCAATCAGGAAAATCAAGGCAGAAACAAATGCGGAAAATGAGTTTGCGGCTTCTGAACTGATAAACGAATACACTGTCAGTTTTAAGAGGAATCTTTCGCAAAACAAAACCAACGAACAGTATGCGGAACATTATAACAGGAAAATGAATGAGGCATGCTTACTTGCTTTAAACCTGCAAAGAAAGTACATCAACAATCTTTTAACCAATGGCGAAATAGAAATAACGGTTTTCGACACGATAACCAAATTTCTTGACTATCGGGAAGAGACCCTGGACAATAATTTTCGTTTTGCAACCATGCTTTTCTTTAAACGAGCCATGCGCGATTTCAGTCGTTTGAACAGGAAACAGCACAGAAATGATGGTGCCGGATCAAATAAGCTGCATTCCGTCAGGGACATCCAGATGAAAGCAATGGGCGCAGCTATAAAGGGTTTGGAGGAATACGCAAAAACACAGGAACAGCCGGAGTATGTTTATGCGGTGCTTCTGGAGTATGAGAAAATGCTGCAGAGATTCAAACGTGCTGGAGATCAGTATTATGTCAGGCTCGTAGAACAGAAGGAAGAATTGCAGTTTAAGGTATTGGATGCCGAGCGTTCAGAAATACACAGAATGTATGAAGCCGGTGAAATTAACGCAGATCAGGAGAAGGAACTGAGGAGATTTTCAAATTATATTGAGAGTATCGTTTTGTATGAACATAATGAATAACATTTGGACTTAGAATCTTATATGGCAGGCGGGATTATATGCATATTTTGAATAATGAGCCATTGAGCCATGAAGAAGAGTAGGAAGTATTTTTATCATCGGTATTGAATAAATTCTTTGCAGGGCTTATAATTATTTATGTAGTAACAAAGCAGTCCCAGATGTAATACATCATACATATGAAAAGGGACAAAGTGGGAAGGAACAAAATGGGACTTAAACCGATCAATAATAAAAGTGTCAGTCAAGAGGTATTGGAGCAAATAAAAGGCCATATCATTTCGGGTGAATGGGCGCCGGGGACGAAGATCCCTGGGGAGCTGGAGCTTGTCGAGCAGTTCGGTGTGAGCAGGATTTCTGTCAGAGGTGCAATTCACCAGCTTGTCGGAATGGGGATCCTCTCCATACGAAGGGGAGAGGGCACCTTTGTGTCAGAAGTTTTTCCAAAGGATTATCTTAATGCACTCCTGCCTGTGCTCGTTATCAACAGGAGCGACCTGATGGAAATACTGGAATTCCGCGAAATGATGGAAAGTGAAAGTGTACGAGCTGCTGCCAGAAGAGCGGAACCCGGCGATATCGACAGAATGAATCTTGTTATCGAGAATATGAAGAAAGCAGAGGGGGACTATACCAAATTTGCGATCGAGGATGTGAACTTTCATATAGCCCTTGCCCTTGCTACACATAACAGTGTGATCATAAAGGTGAATGCAATCATTCATGACATGCTTAAGAACGCCATGGAGGAAATTGTTACGCTGACCGGCTTTCAGGGAGGATTGTACTATCACGAAAAAATACTTGAGGCCATTATCGGGAAGCAGGACGAATTGGCTGCACAGCTCATGAGAGAGCATATAAGAACTACGATTAACAAGGTGAAAGAAATAAAGGACAACAAGTAAATTCTCTTATTTCCGGACAGATGTAATACATCATACAAATCAGAGGCAAAATTTTTTACAGTTGGCACTAAATCAATATCATTCAAATAAAAGAAAGGGATATATCTTATGAATTCAGTAGTGAAGGATCTGGAAAAAAGGGCAAAGGAAGTCCGGTATAACATTGTCAATATGGTTGGCCCGGGGAAAGTTGGACACTTCGGAGGTTCCTGTTCTTCAGCCGATATTGTAACGGCATTGTACTTCTGGAAAATGAAGCAAAATCCGAAGGATCCAAAGTGGGAGGAAAGGGATAGGCTGATCCTGAGCAAAGGGCATGCAGCGATTGTTCAATATGCAGCACTTGCGCTGTGCGGCTATTTTCCCAAAGAAGAGCTTCAGAACCTGAAAAAGCTTGGCTCAATGCTTCAAGGTCATCCGGACCTGAAAAAAACTCCAGGAATCGAAGCCAATACAGGTTCTCTGGGGCAGGGACTCTCG
>JAEZMC010000426.1 GCA_023435805.1 Bacillota bacterium
AATTTGTGGAAAAAACTCATACCCATATTGGCAATTGTGGCTCCATTTACCGCATGGTTGATTATGAGCACTGTTTTCTCCCGCAACACAGATACAGCCGATTTCTCTTTTGTCATAAGCAAATATCAAGTGCTGGATACAACCAGACTTGGCAGCATACCCTATTCCAACAAAATCCGCATTTATGCGGCCAAATACGGAAGCAAAGCCGCATTGCACAAAATCATGGCAGATGTTGACCAATACGCTGCTCAGATCAATAAGAATTCATATGAAGACAATTTACGGCTGTACAAGCTTGTAAGCTATTATGTTTATCAGTCCGGAACAATCGATATGAAAACCCATTATTTCAGAAACAAGCTGAACAAGGCTCCAAAAACGTTGAAGGAGCTGCTCCTCTTAAATGACCGGCTTCCTGCCAGCAGGCGCTGGAAGCTGTTGTCCCCTTCCGGTTCGCTTTACCATATGCAGGGCCGGGACGGTATTTTCAATCTGAAATTCGTTTCCGGCGACGGTTTTTGTGAAGCCGTCTATAACAAGTCCGGTGCACTTCTCACCGAACGGAACGACCCTGTGAATATGGGGACATTTAACTATGCCGCCGGGATCCCCCGGGCGGACGCCCATGAAAAATATGATGTCTCTCCATATTTAAAATGGGGAAATTCGCCGAATTCCCCCCAAAAAGGAAATGCTGCCATCCAAAAGGGAATTTCAGAGGCAGCCGATTTGTATAATAAGCACGCATCCAGCGTGGAGCAATACCGTTCACGGGTTATGACTCCCATATTCAAAAAGACCTGATCTCTGTCCTTTCCTGCCGGGAGTCCTCGGTTCCGTGCATCTGGCCGGGGATCATCCTTATAAAAGCTGAATGCCATGCTTTCTGCAGTCTTCAGCCATATCCTCCGGCCACAGGGAGGATTGGACCTCTCCGACATGAGCCTTGCCCAGATAAAACATGCAGATCCTGGACTGACCAATTCCGCCGCCGACGGTATAAGGGAGTCTCCTCGCAAGCAGATCCCTGTGGAAGGGAAGTTCGCGCCTTTCCTCACAGCCTGCGATCCTGAGCTGCTTCATCAGTGAATCCTCATCCACGCGGATACCCATTGATGAAACCTCGAACGCCCTGTTCAGCACAGGATACCAGAACAGGATATCGCCGTTGAGCTCCCAGTCGTCATAGTCCGGTGCCCTTCCGTCATGCTTGATGCCGGATTTTAACACACCGCCGATTTTCATAATAAATACGGCTTTCTTTTCCTTCAATATGGCGTCTTCCCTGCCCTTGGGATCAAGATCGGGGTACATGTCCTCCAGCTCCTGCGTAGTGATGAAGCTGATATCTGCAGGCAGGAATTTTTCCAGTTTGGGAAATGCTTTGCACACCTCATCCTCGGTCTTTTTAAATACGGAATAAAGCTGGCGGACGATGCTTTTCAGCTTTTCCTCCGTGCGTTCGCTCTTATCGAGTATTTTTTCCCAATCCCACTGGTCTACATAGGCTGAATGAAGGTTGTCCAATACTTCATCGCGTCTGATAGCGTTCATATCGGTGTACAATCCCTCACCCAACTTGAAATCATAACGTTTGAGCGCCATCCTCTTCCATTTTGCCAGGGACTGGACAATTTCCACGCCTGCTCCGCCGGCATCCGGGACATCAAAGGAAACGGGCCTTTCCACGCCGTTCAGGTTGTCATTCAAGCCTGTCTCCGGCCTGACAAACAACGGAGCGGATACCCGCGTAAGGTTCAATTCCCTTGCCAGTATATTTTCAAAGTGATCCTTTATAAACTTGATCGCAATCTCGGTTTCCTTAATGGTCATATTGGGTTTATAACCGTCCGGGACAATGAGACTTTTGTTTTTTTGCATTTATGCCATTCCTCCTTCGAAACATATAAGCAGATTATACCATTTCTGCGACCCGATTCAACTGCTTTTTTACAGGGCGGTTCAGCTTCGAAGGCCGGTCTGGTAAACTCTTTTCATGCTATTTCATCATTTTTTACTAATCGGCGCTTTGATATACATAGCCTGCCGTCTTCATTTTGTCATGATCCTGAGCTGCAGGCTTTCATCGCCGTTAACCGGTATGCGGACTTCATTCTTCCTCTGGAGTATTTTTTCCTCTCTGTAGGTCCATAGCGGTATGTCCACATCAAGCTTGTTGCAAAGCAGGACCAGCGCTTCCAAAAACGCCTCGATCCCCTCTGAACACAAGGCATATGATTCCGACTTTTTTAATGCTTCCTTCTCCATCAACTCTACAATCAGCTTTTTCATACAGAAACTCCTTCTTCATAAGGACCGAAAAATGGACACCCTGGGAGGTGGTGCATTGCCTTGCATCTACCCCCCGCTTTCTATTTTAACTGCAGGATTGAATAATTTACCCAAAGGCTGCATCAACGCTTCGATCAGTATGGTTACTACCGCAGTTATACCCCATGCTCCCGGCAGCAATAGAGCAATGACGCTCCAACCCAAAACCAGCACCAGCGACAGCAGCCTGTATCGCTTTAAATTGGCCAGGTTTTTGCGGGTGGTGTTCTTATGTTTCACAGGAGCAAAAATCAGGGTAATCACAAATGCAGCAATCAACGCAGCTGCCTGCATCCATACAGTCATTTCCACATATTGCCCAGCGCATATGGCGGCCGCAAATACAATAAAGGAACTGACCAGGCAGCCGATGTAGGATTTGGCATGGTACCCGCCGGTAGCAAGCCTGAGGGTGCTATAGATAAACAGAGATAGCAAATAATAGCCTGTAAGTGAAAATATGGCAGCTATAATTAAATAAATTAGCGCCTTCGACAGTTCGTTCACCAATGTCTCCAGGCCAAATCTGCGTGAATTGATTTGCGCTTCGTTCAATTCAGGATTGTATTCTTTAATTTTAGACAGCAACGCATTGACTATTATTTGCATTCATTTCCTCCTTCACCGGAAATACCATGACAAATTCGGTTCTTTCCGGCCGGCTGAATACGTCGATGGTTCCGCTGTTTTTAGCCGCCAGCTGCCTGGCTATGTAAAGCCCGAAGCCGTGATCTGCATGATCGATTTTTGAAGTGATCCCTTTTTCAAAAATGGCATGTATCAAATGTCTGGGTATCTCCGGGCCATTATTTGCGATTATCATGTAAAATTTATCTTTTTCGATATATGTATTGAATTCAATTTTCTTGATGATTTCTTCGCGGAAATTCTGCAAACACTCTATGGAATTGTTGAGTATATTGCCAACGATACCCGCAATATCACTTTCATCCGCTTTTGCCATGGTAAAGTTTGCTGCCACATTCACTGAAAGCTCGATATCATTTTCGAAGCAGGTGTGGCTTTTGATCGCAAGCAGGCCATCAATATAATCATTTCCTGTTTCATAAAACCGATAGGACATACTCAGATCTGTCGTGAGCCGTTTGAGATAATTGTCAACCGTCTCCAGTGCATTGGGCTTTCCCAGCTTGCAGATGGCGTATATGGTCTGAATATGGTTCATGAAATCATGCTTTTCTCTCCGTATTACGTTTATAACATCCTCAAGATTCTTTACATACTCCTCCAGGCTTCTCTTCCTGTTCAAAACATTTCGCATCTGTTCCCGCTCCTTGATGTCAAAAAGGGAAAGAATCAGGCTCAGCACGTAAAGCACAGCCATCAGGATGACGTACAGCGATTTGTCCTTTACTGTTCCCATGGATATGTAGATGCTGGCGATGAAAAGCGACATAAGGAAAAGCTGGATGACAGCGAACATATACTGGCTGTTGTTGGACTTTAAAATATTGATTCTGAGCTTTTCATTTTTTGAAAGGAATATTGCCAGGGTAAGCAGGATCTGAACAGCTTTCGACGTCCAGGTAAAAACGGGGTAATAGACCGGGTGCTGCAATATTTCATTGATGTCCAGACCCAGAACAGCCGTGTACACACTTGAAACAACGATATCGATAATAGATATGAAAAGGCCAGTGACAATAATAATGATTGCCGCATTATAGACATTGGAACGTGTAACAAAGCTTAATATCAGGATCGTGGTCACAAGCGTTGCCACCGTATGCAGCCCAAGCGGAAGATAAGCTGTATTCCAGGTCGTCAGCGCAACGTAAAATACTATAAAAATAATCCACTTTAATTTTTCTTCTTTTAGAAAACCTTTTTTTGAGGCAAGGGTTATGTAAAACACAAGAAAAATAAAGGCCTCGACCAGAACCAGTGCAATGTCATTTGCAATTTTCAAATTCATATCAACATCAGCAGGTGAAAGAGGGAGAAGCGCCTCCCTCCCTTACCTTACTATCTCCTCCGGGCATTCGGGTTGGTAAGAAAATAAAAACGACCACGGTACCACGCTGACAGCTGCTACTACAAATGCTGCCGTTGATAACGTCTTAAAGAACCTTGCTGCGACTTTCTTCA
This sequence comes from Bacillota bacterium, assembly GCA_023435805.1. Lineage (GTDB taxonomy): Bacteria > Bacillota > Clostridia > Acetivibrionales > DTU013 > JAEZMC01. Next base: position 4,444 of record JAEZMC010000426.1, read on the forward strand.
TCTAGAACACCCCTTTATTTTGTTGATAATTATATCATAATATAAAACAAATGAAAATGTTGTCGAATTTTTGTACAATTTTGATATAAAATACGAGTTATTTCTCCTTTTTGCTGCCTTTAAATAAACCCATAAAATCAAGAGTTGCAAAATAATCCTCCGGTGTTTCCGCGCGGCGTATCATCCTGGTACTGCCGTCCTGCTGCAGCAGGATTTCCGCGGAGCGCAGCTTACCGTTGTAATTGTAGCCCATTGCATAGCCATGTGCTCCCGTATCGTGAATAACCAGAAGGTCTCCGATGTCGATTTTCGGCAGTTTCCTGTCAATTGCAAACTTATCGTTGTTTTCACAGAGGCCGCCGGTTATGTCGTATACGTAATCACAGGGTTCATTTTCTCTGCCCATTACAGTAATGTGATGATATGCGCCGTACATGGCCGGCCGCATCAGATTTGCCGCACAGGCGTCCACACCGATGTATTCCTTGTGGATGTGTTTTTCATGTATCACCCTGGTAACCAGACAGCCATACGGTCCAAGCACAAATCTGCCCAGCTCGGTAAATATGGCCACATCACCCATTCCCGCAGGAACAAGAATCTCCTCAAACGCCTTTTGTACACCACGGCCTACACTTTCAATGTCCGCCCCATGCTGTTCCGGACGGTATGGAATACCAATGCCGCCGGATAAATTGATAAAAGCGATATGCGCACCGGTTTCCTGTTTCAGTTGAACGGCGACTTCGAACAGGGTTCTTGCAAGAACGGGGTAATACTCATTTGCCACAGTATTGCTTGCCAGAAACGCATGTATGCCGAAATGCTTCACCCCTTTGCCACTCAAGATCTTAAAGCCCTCCGTCATTTGTGGACGTGTAAAGCCGTACTTTGCCTGCTGCGGGTTATCCATGATCTCGTTGTCGATCATAAAGGCTCCGC
>JAEZMC010000427.1 GCA_023435805.1 Bacillota bacterium
CGGATGCCAAACGGCGAATCCATGGAGGAATTCCAGGACAGGCTGGTAGCTGAAGTCATGCAAATCATCGACAGGAATATCGGGAAGAATATCTGTATTGTCACGCATGGCACAGCCATCCGTGCGCTTATCTGCCATTTCAGGGCTTGTACGCTGCAGGAAATGATCAATGTGGCCTGGTGTGACAATACGGCGCTGACAATCATGGATTATGAGGACGGTGTTTTCACTACCCTGACGGAAGGCGACGCGACCCACCTTGGAAGTGATCTGGGCACCATGGTCAATCAGGAATGGTGGGAGGACTACATAAAAAAGTTGCGGGAGCGGGAAAACAACAGAAAAAAAGATGAATACCGGGAGGAAACATGATCATGTCGAACAACAAACTGGTGAACTGGCTGTTCCATACCGGCGCCGTCAGGGTATGCCCGGAAGACAGGCCGTTCTGGTACACCTCGGGTACGATCGGTCCGTATTATATCAACACGCATTTTCTTTACGGCAGTGAAAAAAAGGCGCTGGACCTTCTGGAGGTGATCGATGCAACCAAGGCGGATCAAATTGGATGTCCGGGAAAGCTGCTGCCTTTGCTGGAGCAAAACTATAAAAGCGACGATATATACAAAGGTCTTATAGACGCTATGGTGGAATTCATCCGCAGCAATATCGGAATGGACGGCATTGATTATATTTCAGGCGGTGAGAGGCGTGACTGGTTCTTTTCACTGCTGGTGGCAGGGTTTCTTGAAAAGCCCCATATTACCATTTACAAGAATCAGGCCGCCGTTGTGACGGAAAATGGTGAAACCCATCCCGCAGGAACCTTGAATGGAGCCCGCGTGCTGCACATTGCAGATCTGATCACGGAAGCGTCCAGTTATGAACGGGCCTGGATTCCAGCGATCCGGAATATCGGCGGGCAGCTGACGCATAGTGTTGTTGTGGTGGACAGGCTGCAGGGAGGTGCAGAACTGCTTGAAAGGCATCAGGTCTGCTCCTTTGCCATGGTTTCCATAGGGAAGGACTTCTTTGACGCCGCACTGGAAATGGGCTTGATCGGTACGGGTCAATATACTATGCTGCTGGAGTATACCGCCAATCCGAGAGAATCCATGAAGGCTTTTCTGCGGCAGCACCCGGAATTCATCGAGAATGCCCTGAAGGCTGACGACCGGACAAGAGAGCGGGCCAGGCTATGCATTGAAAAGAACATATATGCATAACCGTATACACCGTAGCTTTTAAGCCGGCCACGGAACAAGCGATCAGGGTAATTGTTTAAAACGGTTTGCGAAAGTAAAAGTCAATTCACATTTGCAGCTATAACAGAGTCCGGCGAAATGCGGCAGGAAAAAGTTACTGCCGCACCTTAGTCCGCGACGACGGGAATCCAGACTTCCATAAAATAGTCAGGTGCGTCCGGATTATCGCCGAAATACTTTTCCATTGTAGGCAGCGACGCCTGTTTGTAAATGCTTTGGGGCAGGAATTCTCCGTAGATACGGCTCCATGTGTTTCCAAGGGTCGGGTTGATCGGGCCTTTTGATTCAAACACCAGCCAGGTGGATTTTGGCACGGTGACGGTCATTAAGCCTTCCGTATGGTCTAATATTGTTTCAATGCCGACCATGTAATCATTTATGCCTTCTTCGTTAAAACCGAAGCACATGCCGAGTGTATGGCTGTTTACACCGATTTCGAAAAGCCTGTCCAAGGTGCCGTCCTGTTTGCACCTGTCCCAAAACTGCGGTATGATGTTGTTCTCCAGCGAGGAGGTTACGATTTTACCGGCGGCCTTGAAGCTTTCCTTTTCTACGATTCGATAACTCATTTCTACATCTCCTTTTATTGTAAGCTTGAAAGAGAGGCGGGGGTACGATTTCAGCTTGATATTCTGCTGTCTGGCGGCGACAGGCGCGATCCCGTGCAATTTTTTGAAGGCGACACTAAAGGCATCCGAGGATTCATATCCGTATTTCACCGCAATATCGATTACCTTGCTGTCTGAGGATTGCAGTTCAAATGCGGCCATCGTCAGCTTTCTTCTGCGGATGTATTCGGACAGGGTGATGCCGGTCAATAGTGAAAATGTCCGTTGAAATGATCCTGCAGGGCAGGCTGCAATTTTGCCAATGACCTCATAGCTGATCACATCATCGATATTCTCCTCAATATATTTGACCACTTCGTTGAGCCGGTCGATCCATTCCACGCCAACCCCTCCTTTCATCTTCATTATAAGGGTTTTCAGAGATGCTTCCCGTTATTTCAGAAACAAAATATGACGGGGAGCCTTTGGATAATGTAATGGTATATTATGTAATGTTATTCGTCAAGCCTACAAAGCATCGGTAAAACGCCAGGGAAATTCTGCTGCGAAAAGATTGAAAAAGGAATAAAAATGGAAAGAAAAAGGAAATGAATATACCATTGTTGTGGTATGATAGTAAATGAGCACAACACGGCTGGGGGAAGACAGCGGACTTGGATACCCCATATGCCGCAATATTTTTCAGGAGGAATGGATATGAGAGATATACGATTGAACAAGCTGGCAAAATTGCTTGTCCATTATTCAACCGAGGTGAAAAAAGGCGATTTTGTTTTTGTGCAGTGCGACGAGGTCGCAGCGCCCTGGATGGCGGAGGTGGTAAAGGAAGCGATCCGCGCGGGCGGGCATGTGGAAACTTTGTTGACCAGCGATGAAATAGCGGAGGTCAGATACAAATACTCAAGCGACGAGCAGCTGAAGGAAGGCAATTACCTGCTGGAAACCATGCTGAGCCGGGCGGACGTATGGCTGACTGCCTGGGGCTCCAGGAATACCAAGCAGCATTCCAATGTCCCCTCAGAAAAAATTAAGCTGCATTCGCAAGGTGCTGCCGCCTGGCGGGAAATATACTCACGCAGGATGGGGGACGGTTCTCTCCGCTGGTGCGGAACGCAGTTCCCGACCTTTGCCGAGGCGCAGGAGGCTTCGATGAGCCTGAGTGAATACGAAGATTTTGTCTATGGTTCGGGGTATCTGGATGAGGATGACCCGGTGGAGCACTGGAAAAAAATCAGTGCGGAGCAGGAAAGATGGGTACGGTATCTCGATACGAAAAGCAAGCTGCGAATCGTTTCAAAGGATACCGATCTCCATGTGGGCATTAAGGGCAGAAAATGGATCAATTGCGACGGAAAGGCCAATTTTCCGGATGGAGAGATTTTCACCTCGCCGGTGGAAACAGATATTAACGACTATATAACCTTCAGTTTTCCGGGGATTTATTCCGGTAAGGAAATTGAAGGCATACGCCTGGATTTAGAAAATGGCAGGGTCGTCAAAGCTACCGCCCGGAAGGGTGAAGACCTGCTGCAGGCGCTGCTGCAAACCGATGAAGGCGCAGCTCGTTTCGGAGAGGTGGCCATCGGTACGAATTACGGCATTCAGAAGTTTACAAAAAACATGCTGTTTGATGAAAAAATAGGCGGGACAGTCCATATGGCAATCGGGGATTCCATGCCCGAGGCCGGCGGCTTGAACCGATCAACGATTCACTGGGACATGCTGTGCGATATGCGTGAAGGCGGCAGGATCTACGC